>NZ_JBGSQZ010000237.1:0-3282 GCF_041737865.1 Chamaesiphon sp. | reverse complement strand
GTTTCGTTACCTACTTGACCGTGACCGGACTCCAGTTGGAGTCTTTTACGTGAGAGTAAGGGGTGTGAATCCCTTAGTGGAGTAGGCTCCACGTACTAAACGACCAGTTCAGGTCGCGCTCGCTAGGCATTGCCAAGCTCTATCCGCTATTGTGGGCACTTTGAGTAATCGTGTAGTTCCGTCCTTTTTAGGGATAGGAATTTCTCTTAAACCTTTGTGCCTCCAGTTGGAGTGATGTTCGGATAGCTCATGAGCTAGTGTGAATCGTTCCTCAAATGAGAGGGACTTTTTACCATCAATTCCAGCCGTTTTCTTGCCAGAGTTTAACTGCGTTACTTGCCGGATAGCTAGTAATTTGGCTGATTGAGATTTTAAAATCAGCTTCTGTAAAGACCGCGCTTTTCGCTTGTCTCCAACTCGAACTGCTTTGTAAACTCGTTTTTGTAACCGGAAAAGTATCTTTTGGAATTTCTTCCATTTGAAGCTCTTCCATAATTCGCTAGCGATTATGCTGCGTCCAATCATGATTTACTCCAATTTGTTTATTCTGAATACCTCAGCGCAATTACGCGCTGTCCTACCCGTATCTGAGGACTTAATCCCCTCGTCTGGTCTACCGTAAGTGCGACCACCTACAGACCTCAGATACGTTTTTATTCGTTCCATCCAATCGATTGTTTGTCCCTTTAGATGTAGCCATTTCAACCGCCAGAACCCCATACTCATGCCGCTACTATTTTGATGTGCGGCGGGATACTAATCTCTGGCGTGGTCAGACATAAGGATTGCATCTGCCAACGAATGGGTTGCTTTTTAAGGCTCGGTTTCATCATGGGGACTCCCTGTTAACGCCAGTGTTACTTGCAATTAGTATCTGGTTGCGTCCTGTTCCCAGCTTCACTCTCACAAATTTCGAGTCGTGTAGGTGTGGGCAGGTAAGGATTCACGCTTGAGTTTAGCGGAAAGGACTTGCACCTTCATCAATCGGACAGTTCAAGCCTTAAAGTGCTACATGTATCGTAGCCAGCTTGGATTAGTTATGTACGGGCTTACACCGTGATTGGCTAATCAACGAATCGCACCAAAATTTATCGTTGTATCTATACTGAAGTTAGCTTTGACTCTATTGAAAATGCACGCAAGAACCTGGGAAAAAAATTAATTGAGCTTAGCCAAGAGGGAGAGGAACAGTATCCTCAAGGAGATGAAAATAGCCCACCACATTATATTTACAAACAAATTGTTGCTCCAGAAAAACTGCATCCTTATTTTCGTTACCTAGTTGAGGAACCTAGATTTGAAGCAGCTCGGAACCTAATTGAAGAGATCATCTATACATTTACTGATCCTGATGGTAATTTTATTCGAGACTTTCAGACGAGTGGGTTTGATGCAAGACTCTGGGAAATCTTTCTATATGTTTATCTTCATGAGTCGGGCTTCAACATAGATCGTTCTTTCAATGCACCTGATTACGTTGTGGAGCGATTAGATCAGGTAATCTGCATTGAAGCTGTCACCGTAAATCCCAGCAGACACAAACAAGATCTGCCAGAGCCGACGAATCAAGCAGAATTAGATGAACGGCTTAGGGATTATATGCCTATTAAGTTTGGAAGCCCTCTGTATTCAAAGCTAAATAAGAAATACTGGGAAAAGGAGCACGTTAGTGGTAAGTCACTGGTAATTGCAATACATGATTACCACCGAACTGGATCAATGGTATGGTCAAGAACTGCCTTGTCCGAATATCTTTATGCTAAGCGCATTAGATTAACAAAAGATAGTAATGGTAATAAGAGCATAATTAAAGAAGATATTGATTTTCATGAGTATGAGGGCAAAAAAATCCCGTCAGGCTTTTTCAAGCTTCCAGAATCTGAGAATATTAGTGCAGTTTTATTTACTAATAGTGCAACTATTACAAAATTTAATAGAATGGGGAAGATTGCTGGTCTTGGCAGTCAAGATATCAAAATGATTAGAGTTGGAAAACTTTTTGATCCAGATCCAGAAGCATTTGAGCCAATTCCTTTTTCAATTGACATCGACCATCCATCTTATCAAGAAGTATGGTCAGAAAGTATAGTTATGTTTCATAATTCAAATGCTTTATATCCTGTAGATCCAGCATTATTTCCAGATATTACACACATAAGATTTCATGATGGCGATTACCAGGAAATCACTAGACCATATGATGTAATGTCATCAGTTACTATAGTTATTACGCCCACAGATAAGTTTGAAGATTAGATTTTAGCTAAAGATGATCGATGAGGAGCGGTCTAACAGCCCCAATGCACCGGAACGTAGTAAGTTGGTCGGTTGAGTTGCAAAGGTTGTCTGCGTCCGGTGATTGGGAACGTTATCTCCTTGAGCTACTAGCATTGCCCCAGATTTCGTTAGCGCACTTCAATAACTCTTGCCTTGTGCCAGACCCTCATCGATCTCGCTAAAGCGCGAAAATCTCTTTTTTGCTGCCTTAGACAAGAAGACAAAATTCTGTTATCCAGCCCTCGTCACAGGTATGTGGCGGGGTTTTGTGATAACGCCAGAAAACAAAATAGATTCATTACCTGTCGGGGGTGAGTGCCCTTATAGAAATTCTCCCCCCGTCACCCGCTGACGATCGCGACGATTGGTACTCGCCAACTTCGGCTTAGAACGCTCTTGCTGAGACACCCTCGGCACACGCACCGAACGACCCCGCCTCCGCGCTGACAACCCCGATCGCTCGAACGAATCATCCTCATCGACCCCCCGCGTTATCAAACGAGCATCGATCGTAAATACCCGTTGCCCATTATGCAGCGCGTGCAAGTTTTTAGGTCAGCGAATATCCTCATAGAACTTCTTGAGATAGTCTGCCGAGACCCCAATCCCCCATAAAACCCCGACGTAAAGGTAGATCGCGGTTGCTTTCCATGCTCCCCAATAAGCAACGCGCCGATCGGACGACTGAACGACGCGATTCACCTGTCGAATTCGCCCTTTTTGTACCAAACGCAAACACAGATCGCCATCTTCCATAATCGGGAGTGTCTCATCAAAGCCACCGCACTCCCAAAACTCAGCCCGACGACAAAACATTACCTGATCCCCGAACAAAAGGCGCAATCCTCTAAAGAACAAATGGGGTCTAAACCCCGTCTAACATGAAACCCGTAGTTTCTCTTCTTCAGGATCGAGGTGATTTTTCACCCATAATCGATCGGCAAGAGAAATAGGCGATCGATTGATACGATGCTGAAAATCATCAACAGCTCGAATTAAATCGCT
>NZ_JBGSQZ010000173.1:0-3516 GCF_041737865.1 Chamaesiphon sp. | reverse complement strand
GAGAGGAGGTTTCGAGCATTCGAGCTGTACTGGTTTTTTGGATAAAAACAGTTTAACAGTTCTCCTCTCTTTTTTCCTCAAACCCATTACTCATCAGCTTTTACGATAATTCTTACGGACTTTTGTCCGTCAATCAGGTGTTTGGTAGTTTGGATAAATAAGGTAGTCGCGATATCCTTCACCTGGGGCGCATTGAGATCGACTGATGTAGGCATATTCGCAGCGGTGGTCAAACAGTGCGAGTAGAGCTTACCTAATCGATTGATATAGTCCGCGATTTCAGCACTTCGGGTCGTCTCTGTCTTGGAAAGGTCGCAATCGTGACGGGAGCCGCCAAGACTGCGACTTTCCGCTGGTGCGCTTTCGGTGGTGAATCCCATAGTTCGGCTCTGCTCACGATCGATCTGTGCCTGTTGGGGTGCCGTCGAGCAGTGTTCGACCAGTGACGCTTTCCCCTTGCTATCGATCGCGATCGATACCCGTTCCCCATTCCGTCGTCCCATCACTTCCATATCCCCAGCAGGTCGCCAGACAGTAAAGTTTCCCTCACTTGTGGCTACATCTAGAACCGCTTTCTCACCGTACTTGGTGGAAACTTGACGGGGCATTCCGTTGACTCGTGCGTCTAATAGCTTCATGATTTAGATATCCTATTTGTTAATTGAGTGGGATTGACTTAGCGATCGTTATTTCTTCGCGGGAACTCGATCGCTTTGTCATTGGTGCCATTTATTTAACGTCTGGCTTGCGGGTGGCTGTCCGTTTCCATACATCTATTATATCCGATACTAGTAGCTGATATAATAGCCGATTAATTAATGTCCGTTATATTATCCGTCATTAATTAATACTATCCGTTATATATCCGCTCAAATACCCGATAACAAGTTATCCTGTTAGTATCCGCTTGAATATCAGATACTAAAATATGGCAGCTAGACAGGAATCAAAAGTAACTAGATTAGATCTCCGCATTCCCAATGATATCTATGCTCAGGTTGAGGAAATAGCCAAAGCCAACAACGAACCCACCCACCACATCACGGGTAACATCATCCTCACCCCTACCCTCGTCAAACTAATCCGGCTGGGTATCCGTTCATTATCCGACAACTATCCGGCACTAGCTGACATTCCCATCTCTAGCGGACAAGTATCGGATAATTTACTGAAGAGAATGGATTCGATCGAGGGAGAACTATCAGAGCTAAAAAAGTTAGTAACTGAATTATCGAATAGTCCCGTAGTAGCCGCATCAGTACCCGATACTAGATCCGACATACTCAAAACAGATACTGTATCCGATTCAGTACCAGATAAAATATCGGACGAGCCAGAATTAGTTTTATTGTCGGATGATTTATCGGACGCAGTACCCGACACTATTAAAATGACTGGAAACCACACCATACAATACCCATCATCTGAATCTGGAACGATGTCATGGACAGACTTTTATCGGATGATTGATGAGATCCTACCCCAGGACTTAAAGCGGAACAAAGCTAACTCAGATAATGCGATCGCCCTAGCCGTAGATAAAGGTTTTGATGGCTGGCGGTATGATTCAAGAGTGAAAAATTTCATCAAGCCATAATCCCCATGACTAAAACCTACGATCGTCAGGATGGAGAAACCACAAAGGCTTACACTGCATTTACCATCTATCGAGAGATGGGATCGGGTCGATCGCTAGATCGGGTAGAAGAAAAAATTTATGGTACACAAATAGGTCACAAGCGGGGCACAAATCTAACCTCTCTAAAGCGGTGGTCTAGGGAGTGGAATTGGGTCGAACGCTGTCGGGATTGCGATCGAGATCGTGAGCATGAGCATGAGCAAAGACAGATTAAGTCAGAGCATGAGAAGGCTGCATATGTTCGAGATTTGGAGAATTACCACCGACAGCAAAAGACGATCGGGATGGCTACTCTAAGTTTTACCGCTCGATCGCTTGATGCCATAGGCTTCATCCTCGAACCAATCCACCAATCGATTCAAAAATCAAAGGTGCTGACTCAAGACCAAATCGACGTGTTGTTCTCGTCGCAAATAGCCGCTAAAAATCTCATGGTAGCAGCTACATCAGGGGCGGAGATGGCTGCTAGGGGATTAGTAATCGAAGAGTTGATGGTAGTTGTTGAATCTGAAATTCAGGCTCGGAGTAGAGAAATATGACGCAGCAGAGTTACGATCGCCAAGAAGGGGAAACCTCAAAAGCTTATCAAGCCTTCGCTCTCTACCGGAATATGGGTGTTAGTCGATCTCTCGATCGCACCGCTGTAGAATTTTATCCCACCCCAGAAACACCACAGAAACGCCCTAGAAATATCGCCCAAATCGAGGTCTGGTCGCGAACCAATAACTGGGTCGATCGCTGTAAGGACTTCGACCGAGATGAAGAAGCAATCTTTCGCGACAAGATTAGACAATCGAATCTTGAGGAACACAATCGCCAACTCGAACAATTTCGCCAAAATAATGAGGCGATCGGGTTTGGTCTATTTAAAATGGGGTTGCGGCTGCTGACGATTGGCGAGAAAATCATCAAGACTTTGGAGAATAAGGAAGTCTTAGACTCTAAAGACATCGATCTGTTTTTGGCAATCCCCAACTCGATTAAGGCGATCGGGGCATTAGGGGCATCGGGTTCGGATTTAGCAGCGGATGGGCTGTTAATTCGTCAATTGATGGAGAAGCTAAAGGAATCTGAAAGTTAGTCAAAAGGAACTACGTGGAGGTCTAATTATCTCCCCTTTGCCCCTTAAACACCCCATAAACCCCGATAAAAACCCTTTTACCCATATAATCGAAATAGCCCCCACCAGTGAAGGCGAGGGCTATTTCGATCGATGGACTGTTACTAGCAGCGCGATCGAAGTTAAAAATAACTACTATGAGGCTAACATGACTCAAGCCACAGATACAGATATTCGCGAAATTAGGACAGCAGTAGAATCGATCGCCAAGGCTACTGAAGCTAATACCAAGGCGATCGCAGATTTAACCCTAGAGATGCGGTTAGGTTTCGCAGATATTAAAGGAGAATTCAAGGAAGTCAGAGGACTGATTAATACGGTTGAAGCCAAACTAGAGGGCAAAATCGATAAACTCGACGAACGAACTCAGCTAGGATTTTGGGGCTTTATCTTCCGAGGGACAGCATTAGCCGCTTTAGCTGCATTGACAGCAATTTTTGTTAAGTACCTATTTCCAATTTTGCCACCAGAACTGCCAAGGATGTAAGAATTCACCCTTGGTAGTTCCCGCTGAAATAAACTTTTTGCCCCGCTAACTACCCCGCCCACTTATTGAAAACGTCCGAAACCTCTATAGAGTATTCTTTTCAGCCCCTGCGTATTCCACGTTGACATTGATGAGGTCCCCCGTTCGAGTCGGGGTACGTCCATAGGGTTAGATCTCAAGCTAGGCAAGGCTTTTAGGAAACAAATCGTGTCCTAAGAGTCGACTTTTGCTGTCTGGTTACAGGAAAATATGGGCTGTTATGACTGGTTT
>NZ_JBGSQZ010000139.1:0-16024 GCF_041737865.1 Chamaesiphon sp. | reverse complement strand
CGCCTTATCCATTTCGGCATCGTACCAAGCATCGATCTCTGCCATCGTCTTCATAAACTCTTGCTCCTCTGCACTTAAACTATTTGCTGGTAAGTCTTTGAGATACACGCAATATTTGAGGCCTGCCCGTATTGTATCATTTTTCTCCCGACGCTCTGGAGATAGCTGTTCGATGCCCTCAAACGCTCGTCGTGCGGATTCCTTATTACCCAACAGTTTCAACCACATCGTTTCTGGGCTATATTCTAACTGCTCGATAACGACGATGCCCATCCTCAAAATTTTGACTGTTTCGTATATACTTACCCCAAGTTCTGGATGAGGTGTGGCTCCACATAGATCCAATAGTTCTGGACTACAATTGACTGTCAAAATCCAGGTAAACGGGTTTTGGTTATCGATGAGCTGAAGGGATTCGGGTGATAGTTGCTGATATTTGGCTGTCTGTTGTGCTTGCTTGAGGGTTGTCGCTAATTTCGCTTGTTTCGGCTCCCAATATAGGTTCTTGCGCGTAATAGATTTATGGATGTGTTTTTCCTGAACGTAGCCACTGTAATGTTCGATGATAATCGTAGGATGAACCTGCATCAGCGCATCAAACAATCCTAAATCTTCCTGCTCCCAGCCAAATTTATCTGCCTGAGCGACAAACATGAAATCGATTTCTAGATCTTCATCGTTTCTCACCTGAATATTCTGGATTGTCTCACCTTTGGACTGATACAAGGAGCGTAGGTAAAATTTAAAAAATCGGTCGTGTTTATATTGAGCCATTAATTTTTCAGATTGCAAATCTCATATTCATATCGTGCCACAAAATAATCCCCAACTTGCCGATCGCTATGATGTTTGAATCCAAAGTTCTCGTATACTGACCGTAAGCGCGGACGATCGGCAACGCAATCTAATCTCAAGAAATGTTTTCCTAATTCTCGACTATATTCGATCGCCCACCGGAATATCTGTGTAGAAACCGAGCCACCTGCAAAGCTTCGCCGCACTGCTAATCGATGCAGAAATGCCGAATCAGATTGAGTAATATCAGGCCAAAATACTAAATCTTCGGTTTGAAATATAACGACACCAGCCGCAATACCTTCACAAAAGGCGATGTAGAATAAACCTAATTCGACATCTTGAATAATAGTTGATTTGGAGATATGCTCCGGTTGCCACAACGTCATATTTTGTCGATCGAGCCATGCCGCCGCTTCAGATAATATCTCTGAAACTGTAGAAAGATCGTCTAAAGTTGCTTGGTGCACGGAGATTGGTAGCATTGTGGCGACGAGTATTTATCCTAGCTGTTAGGGTATGATAATATTATCGTACTCATGTAAATAAGATGATGAAACAAAAGATTGCCATCACGATCGATCGAGAGTTGCTATCTTTTATCGATCGACAAGCACAGGGTAATCGGAGTGATTATCTCAACTCGCTGATTACTCAAGAACGACGGAAGATTTTGGAGCAAGAAACGATCGCGGCTCTGCAAGCAGATAGTCAAGATCCAGAGTATCAAGCCGAAATAGCCGAATGGGATCGATTGGCTGGAGATGGGATTGATGCCTAATGGGACATTAACCTATCAACGCGGTGAAATTCGGTGGGTGAAACTAGATCCAACTATCGGGGCTGAGATCCAAAAAACTCGTTCCTGTTTGATTCTGCAAAATGATACGATGAATCAATACGGTCAACTAACGATCGCAATTCCTTTTCGACCTGGTACTAAACAAGCACCTTATGTTGTCAGTGTTTTAGCGAGTAGTAGTAATGGTCTCGATCGAGATCGCTTTTTAGATGTTGCCCAGATTCGCTCGATCGCTGGACAAAGAGTACTGGGATTAATTGGAATTTTGGAAGATAACTATTGGCAAGAAATCCAGACTGCACTCTCGATCGTGTGTGGTTTTGGTTCTATCTAAAATTTTAATGATGAGAAAATATATCTTCATACTGCAATATATCCAGCGCAACCAACGTCGGTAAAACATTGAAACAATCCTGCGCTAATTCCCAGCGATCCTCGCGTTGCAATTTAGTAATTAATTTTTGACGCATACTAATTAGATAGCGGACATCATTAGCAGCATAGCGGAGTTGTGCATCTGAGAGATTGTCGGCATCACCCCAATCGGAACATTGAGCGGATTTATCGAGATCTACCCCTTCGAGTTGAGAAACTAATTCTTTCAAACCATGACGGTTTGAGTAGGTGCGGATGAGTTTACTAGCAATTTTAGTACAGAATATCGGTTGAGTTTCGATGTTCAAACGGTGACGCAATTGCGCCACATCAAATCTAGCAAAGTGAAAAACTTTAGTAACTGAGGTAGCTTCCATCAACCGTTGAAGATTTGGTGCGGAAGTTTGCCCTTTGGCGATCCGAATTACTGTCAGCAATCCAGGCGAAAATAATTGAACCAAACACAATCTGTCGCGAATATAGTTTAGTCCCATCGTTTCAGTATCTACAGCGATCGATTCCGCCTGTAGATACTTTTCGGTGAGAGCATCATCTAAATCTCGATCGCAAATTTGAAAATCTTCCATGTTGAGGGAGAGAGAGGAAACCATCTATATAGTAGAGGATGATTCACTAGTCAGCATCCTTTGCATACCAAGCTTTGCGGATGAAAATTTGCGTGAAGTAATATTCGCCCTTTGCATTTTGAACCACCCCAATTCCAGTTAGATCGTACCTACCGACCATATTTCGTTGGTGTCCGGGACTTTCGATCCAGCCTTTGACGGCAACCAGATCGGGTTGTCCATGACCCGCATTGAAAGCGATATTTTCCGCCACACTGCGGTAGACGATTGTTTTAGAAACTAAATCTGCACGCCGATCGAAACCATCATGGTTCATATTGCCCGATCGAGCCATCTCTTCGCTATGTGCTTTCGCCTGAGCCGAGATATCTGGATCGACTACCAATGGTGGTAAATTACGGTACTGACGATATCTGTTTACCAAGTTATGGGTGGTTAATTCCAAGCTATTCATCACAGGGGTAGAGGTAGATTGAAGATTGCGATTAGGCTGATTTGGTGTAGATCGTGCTGTCGAAGATTGACTTTCCTGCCCAGAATCTCCCCCACTGGGGATGCTAAAGCTCACATCTGCGCGAGCTGTTGTTGCTGTAATACCCATGACAGTAGCCAATGCACCAAAAGTGCCTAAAAAATGATATTTCATCGGGTTTACTTAATTTGGGATGTTTAGATGCGATCTTTGGTTCAGCCAGCAAATATTTTCCGATTGGCTAAATCAAAGATGGCATTTACACTTAAAATTCATGGCGATCGAGATCGTGTCAGGATGTAATCTGGAAACAAATAAATTTTGACACCCTTTGTCACTATTTGGCTAAAATAAAGAGTGAGATCGATCGCCGATCACCCGTTACGCAAACGAGACTATCACTATGACATCCTATTCCGCTGCTTCTGCTCGCGCTGAAATGAGTGAACTGCGTCGGCTCAAAAGTTTGCTCCCACCCGAACTCCAAAGCTGGGTGACAGTAGAAACTACCGTCGAAGTCAATCCTCCCCTGGTTCGGAGTGAAGAATTGGGTAAAGATCAAGTTGAAATCCAGATCGATCTAGTCAAGTGGGAACGTCTGGCTCTCGATCAACGAAATCTGTTATTTTGGCATGAAGTCGCACGAGTCCAAAATGATACGATCTCTCGTGACGGCTGGGAAATGGCTGCACTAGCGATCGGTTTAGGTGGTGCTGTCGGTGAGTTGTGGGTACAAGATGGACTATTATTGGTTCTAGCTCTGGGACTGTGTGGCGTGTCTGGATATCGACTGTATTCGCGCAATAATAGCGATCGCCATCTCAAAGAAGCGATCGATGCTGATGAAAAAGCGATCGCCCTAGCTACCCGCTTTGGATACACGCTCCCCAATGCCTACAAGAGCCTGGGCAGTGCCTTAAAAACGCTAACCGATGACACTCCCAAAAAGAGCAAACGCAAGCACTATGAATCCCGTCTCGACGCGCTCAAACGCAGTGCTACTAAGGCTAAAGATAAAGTCGATCGCGCTCGGACATCTCCTCGTGGACGTCTAGCTGACGATCGCGAAAACCGCGAAAGTCGCGAAAGTTACAGATAGATTCTACAGCTTGCCACAAATAAAAAACCCGACTCATCACAATCTTAGAGTCGGGTTTTTTATTAAATTAAACAAGAGCGGGAGTTTATCCCCATTCACCATTCACCATTCACCATCCACCATCCACCAATCTAAGCCGCCAATTCAACAATTGCTGCGTGTGGATTTGTACCTGTGAGAATGATTTCTAGATCTTCTGGAAGCTTGGTGAGAAGATTGGTAGCGGCTTCGATGCTAATCAAACCTAACTCGATCGCCAGACTCAAATCGTCTAAAATCATGATGGAATATTCACTCGATCGAGCTACACCTCGAACGTGTTTCCATAACTGCTCGAAATTGTGTAATTCTAGATCGTTTAAATCTGAGATCGAAATATTCCGAATCAAATTGCACCGAATCCAATCTAGATTTTGAGCGAGATTAATGACTCGATCGTGTCCTTGGCGGATACCACCTTTGAGTAATTGGACGATCAAAACGCGTTTTCCGGTACTGGCGATCTTGAGTGCGTCAGCGACGATTTCTGTACAAAATCGATCGGCTGGTGTCTCGAAGATCTGAATTTGTTTGTGTGGAGCAGAATAATGGAGTGAGCTGCTACAAGTAACTGAAGTATTTTCTGGATGACTATTTAGTTGGGCGATCGTATTCAACGTAAAATGAGCCGGATTTTATTACAAAAAGTGTTTTTTCATGGGCTGCTTGTGCCCGCTCAGTCCTCTATAGTAGACAATATATAGCGTTTTAGTCTGAGCGTTCATCCAGTGAAACACTAAATATGCGATCGGTCAAGTGGGAATTGGGGATGAGGGATGAGGTGTTAGGGGTTAGAATCTAATGGGTTACTGAGATGGGAATCAATTTAGAACCTGAGTAAAAATTAATCCTTACTGCCGAACACATTATCCCCAATCGAACCAAACCCTCCCATGCACAACCGTCAACACCGCCAACCAGAGCAATTACGCCCGATTAGATTTCAGAGCGACTTTACAAAATTTTCAACCAGTTCTGTCTTGACTCATTGTGGAGATACACAGGTACTTTGCACCGTCACGATCCAAAATGGGGTGCCGAGATTTTTGGCGGGTGCGGGGACTGGGTGGCTGACAGCAGAGTACCGGATGCTACCAGGCGCAACGCCTCAGCGTCACGAGCGGGAAGTCCTCAAATTGTCAGGACGTACTCAAGAAATTCAAAGGCTAATCGGGCGGAGTTTGCGATCGACCCTCGATTTTGGCATCCTGGGGGAGAAAACGATCCTAGTTGATGCAGATGTCATCCAAGCGGATGCAGGTACCCGCACGACCTCGATAACTGGCGGATACGTGGCATTGGTGCAAGCTAATCGATCGCGGCGAACTAACTGCATCGCCGATAGTGCGTCAAGTCGCTGCGGTATCGGTAGGATTGATTCAAGGTCGAGCGTTTCTGGATCTGGACTATCCAGAAGATGTCGCTGCTGACGTAGATTTCAATGTAGTGATGACTGATAGTCGGGAACTAATTGAAGTTCAAGGTACGGCTGAGTCGGGTAGTTTTAGCCGTCACCAAATGAATGAATTGTTGGATCTAGCCGATAAGGGAATTCAGGAACTAATGGCGATGCAAAATGCTGAGATCGATCGGTTCAGATACAGCACTTCCGGCTGTTATGAGGTACAGTAGAAGCAAATCCCAAAGCTTAAAAATCATCGAGAGATCTCTAGTTTTAAAATCCCAAATTCTTACCTATCTGTACCATTCACCATCCACCATCCACCATTAACTATGTTTTGATGCAAGATGTGAGCTTATCTACTCAAAGTTCGCAAAAATCGACCTAAACTAGCAAAGATACTCGGCGACTTTGTGGGAGCGGAAGTATCGCCTGGAGTCGAGGGGATCAGGATCGCGTCTAGCTCATCGCCGACGGGTTTCTGAGGACATTCAGCTAGGAGGATATAATCATCATCCTGTTCCTGCCACACCTGCCATTGAGCCGGATAGCAGCGGTAGATTGCCGATGCTTCGAGGGGTTTGATATAGTAGGCACAGGTGAGGGTAGTTAGAAACCGATCGCGCAGTTGTCTGGCAGCATAACCGATACCTACAATTGCGGCATCTTCGAGTTTAGGTAAAAATAAGATGACCGGACGATCGCCTGCGGCATTACATAATTTTTCTACCTGGGCAACTTCGATCGCGGATGGTTCGATCGCGATAAATAATTGGTCTTCGACTTGAATTTTATCGACAATCGGCGATCGACTATTACCCAAATCGTCAATCTTAAAATTAACATCCTGCCAATTCCGTTTGGCTAAAGCTGCCGCTCCAGTATCGGACATTAATACCTTGAGTGTATTGCCGCGATCGGTAAATGCTTCAATAAATTGTCGTGCCAGATCCATCGGCTTGAGTTCGGGGATGGAAATCTCCACCGTAATCCGCTGGTGTCCAGCAGCAATGGCGGCGAGGGTAGCAGCTTGGGCTAGGGCAATCGATTCTTCGAGGGTGGTGGGTAGTTGTGACATCAAACAAAGGAAAACTGAATGCTATCCTTCACTGTCAACTCTCAACTCTCAACTGTCAACTACTCAGCCGCCAATAATGACAAAATTTTATATGGACGTTTGCCCCAATAGCTTCCAGGTGCAAAGCTGGCTTCTTTTACGCCTGTACTAGACTGGGAACCGATAAATTTTAATCCTCGCACGTCAGTGATGATGCCCATGTGTGCTGATGAACCCATCACAGCAGGGAAGATAATCACATCACCCACAAGTGGGGATTTAGTTGGGGAAAAGTCTGAATCTTGCAGGTATTCGTCAGCCATCCGGTAATCATATCCTTCAAATACACTGTTATAGACAGCGTAAACAAAATGGGAACAGTCCACCCCATTTTTATCTTTACCGCCATATCGATAGCGAGTGCCTTTCCAAGACATGGCTTTAGCCGCAACAGTATCAAGATCTTGCGACGTAAATACATCGTCCCGATCTTGGGTATTCGCACTTGCAGGCAAGATCGAGGAACAGATTATCATTATGCAGAGTAGAATTTTTTGATACATAAATATCTCGATCGAATAGTAGATAATGTTCCAGATTCAATGCTGGTGAGGTGGCGACGGAGACAGTCAAACTGCGGTTCCTCACGCTCATTGCGGCGGGTGAAAATAAAACTGTGCACTCTACAGTTAAATTACCCAAATCTAGTCCGATATCGATCGTTTATTGAGTTCAAAAAATATTTAGCACAACACAGCGATTGTGTTGCAAAGTCCGCCTACGCGGACTGAGATCTAAGCGTGTCTTAGCCACCTTGGCGACTGCTATAACTGTCAACCAAACTTTGAGACTGCCTGACAACCCTTAACATACCATCGCCACGGTAATTCTACCCCCTGGGTTAGTCCGATGCGGGTGGTTTGGGTGAGTTCGATGCTACCTGTATCTAGTTTGGCTTGCCAATCTGTCGATCGATGCTCCAACCACATCGCTTGTCCGAGTTCTAGCTTGGTGCCATAGAGAGCCAGATCGATTTGCATCGCCAGACAGAGCTTCCCTGGCCCTGCGGCGGCTCGGACTGGTTTCTCCTTGGGTTTTAACAAAATGGTACTCAACGTCTGTTGTTCTAGCTCCAGTGCCCGAATCAGTACAGCACTGGGCGCGCCAGATCGATCGGTCACGACATTGACACAGTGATAGATCCCATAAATCAAATACACATAAACATAGCCGGGATCGCCAAACATAATCTGATTGCGCTTGGTTTGTTTGCGATAGGCATGACAAGCCGGATCTCCCTCTTGATACGCTTCGGTTTCGACAATTAATCCGCGTAATTGGGTACCGTCGGGAAGTTGGCGCGCCAAGGTACAGCCGATTAATTCTGGTGCGATCGTTACTGCCGATCGATCGAACCACTCGGTGGAAATAACTGGTTCTGTATTATCGATTAGATTCATCTGAGTCATAAGTTATAATTCAACAAGTTAGATCGTACAGACAATCTTTATGACTCACCTCACCATCTCTCTGCCCGAAGCAGTCAAAGCCTACGTCGATTTTCTATAATCAATCAGAAGCTGTCAGTACGGATGCTACCATCGGGCATTATCGTTCGATCGAAAATGATATTTCTTCGACCAATATCAAGGGTAAACATTTTAGCTTCAGTAAAGTCAACACGAGTGAGTCTTCCATCTTTTGGCCCACTTTCTTCCAGTTTTGCTCCTCTGAAAATAGCTCCAGTAACTACCAATTCAAAAATACTAGACTGGAAGAAAACAGCATTAGTGAAGTTAGCTCCCTCGAAATTAACTCCTTCACTGGCACTTTCCCCGAAATTAGCCCCAGTGAAGTTAGCAAAGCTCATATCACAATCCCGAATCCCTGTATCACTGAATTCCGCACCAGTAAAATCAACAGATCGGAAGATTCCACCACTAAAAGAGGCATTACCAGCAAGGAAAATACATTGACTCATATTAGCTCCAGTGAAATCGGCTCCTCTGGTGATAAACTTCCGGTTGCCAATGCTCGACCCAAAGAATTCTAGTCCAGACAAGTCGAGTCCGCGAAAATCTCGATCCCCAGCATCGTATCTATCAAACAACTCGATAACAGTAATTTCAGCCATGAAAATACTTCCTTACTAAACAGTATCTAAATTTACAGTCTAAACTCTCTTGCATAGCATTATTGTCAACATTAACGTTTAAGCTTTTTTTGAATACTCTTAAAAGCTTTTGATAGTCTTAACTGAAAAATTCGGCGATCGCTAAAATCTAACATGTCGGATTTATCCAGATTAACGCGATCGAAGAATCGATCGATTTCGCTCAAAATCACTTGGAGCCGCGACAAGATATTCTCAGTGCGATATTCAGCCAGGAGGGATTCTAAATTATTGACTGGTGCAGCAGATTTAACTACTTCTAAAATTCGTTCGACATCATAGGTGGTACTAAAACCAGCAATTTTGTGACAATTAAATCCTGGATCTAAATAATCAGATAACCCATGATTGACACTAGAAAATACCTGACAGCCACACGCGATCGCTTCTAACGGTTGCAGTCCAAATCCTTCAGTCACGCCTTGAGTTGCCCAATACTCGGCGGAGTCATATAAGTACACACGCGACTGGTTAAATAACTCTGACAAACTATCGACAAACCCTTCGATAATTTCGACTTGACAATGGGGCTGAAGTGCGGGAATTAATTGTTTTAAGAGATAGTCAGAAGATTTGCGCGAATGCACCAAAACATCGATATATCTGTCCAATTTTCGATCTGCAAATTCATCAGAAATTTGATTGGGCAAATAGTATAACAGCGCGTGAGGCGATCTCTGTCCCCAATAGCCTAGTGTATTCCGACTGACAGACACAATCGGAATCTGTGGTGGGAGCCGAAAGCCATATTCGGCACTATGGGCGTGATAAATTGTCGGGTAGCCCCGCAACCGAGCGACTAGTTTGGGTACATCAAAGCCCCAACTCACGACGAAGATCGTATCCTGCGGTTTACTTGCCAAAATGTCATTTAAATACGCCTTGTCTGGCTCTCGCTGGCGATAGGTGACAATCTCAACAGGACAGATCTGCTTGACTAGCTCGATCGTTTTCAGTTCGGCAAATAAGCCCCCGCAGTGAAATTTCTGGGTAGTTCCAGGTAAGAGAAATAGGAGTTTTCGCATAAGTGTCGATCGCATTGTGGCGGTTATCTCCACGCTCCAGCATATACTACTGCCGCGAAGGATTACTAGTGAGTGAAAATCCCATCGGTTGGGGGATTCTATCGATCGCGTCAATTCCGCCAGTCAGTTGCGATTACGAAAAATATGCTAAATTAGATAAACATGCCTTTTTAGTTGTGTCTCGCTGCTCTGATGCCCATTCCGCCATTCAATGAACTTGGTTATTTACCACCAGGGATTTATGAGGTTACTTGGGTTGAATTTATGAAACGCTTCGCCATCAATCCCCAACGACAGCGATTAGCAACAGGTTTAGCCGCAGCCCTCCGAAAATTAGCGATCGCGGGTTGTCGTAGAGTTTTAATTGGGGGTAGCTTTGTGACTAGCAAAGAACATCCCAACGATTTTGATGGTTGGTATGAGAGTTTCGGATTAGATCTCAACATTCTAGATCCATTGTTTTTAGAAGATGTTGAGTCTCAGCTAGAAGTGTTCGGTGGAACGTTATTTGTGAAGGTTTCTTTCAAACCGATAGAGAAGGGCAACCCAAAGGTGTAATTGTCTTAGACCCTCAAGAAATGATTATTCAGCCAGGAGAACGGTTATGATTCAAAACGAACGTCAGTATCGAATCACCCAAACCAAGTTACGAGAATTCTCACAATTATTAGCAGATCTCGATCCTCCGCTTGGGTCGTTGCCATGTCTGGGGAACCCAGACGGCATGACTCCGCAAGATCCCAATTTACATCCCCGACAAGTTATTGGTTGGACAAACAGTTACAATTTGACAATTCGCCAATTGAAGCAAGAACTAGCTGAATATGAACAACTTAAAAGTGGTAATATCTCGACCTTTGTATTGGGTTCGCTCGATGATTTACCGACTACGTTGATTAAGGCAAGAATCGCGACGGGAATGACTCAGAAGGAATTGGCAGACAAAATAGGCGTTCGAGAACAGCAGATTCAAAGGTATGAAGCTAGTCACTATAACTCAGCTAGTTTCGATAGATTGCGATCGATCGCCAATACTTTAAACATTGAAATTACTCAAGCAGTTATGCAATTACATTTTAATTGAATCATTAAAAAGAAGACTATTTTTGGCATGAATCGATAATCGATATCAAAATCCTCCCTAATGTAAAAATTAGAGAGGATATTCGATCTTTATATTACCCTAAAAGATTAGAGTAACTTATCAACGTTCTTGGCTGTTTCAAAGAAGTGGGCGACATTTTCTTCTGGTACTGTAGGTAAGACACCATGACCGAGATTCATGATATGTCCGGTTTTACCAGCCTTACGAACCGTATCGATAATTCGATCGCGGATGAAGTCTTTGGAACCATACAATGCACAAGGGTCCATATTGCCTTGTACGCCCAAATGCGCCCCAATTCGCTGTCTTCCCACAGCCATATCTACCGTCCAATCGAGGCTGACGATATCTACGCCAGATTTACCCATGAGTTCCAATACGCCTGAGCTACCGCTGATGTAGAGGATTAGGGGTGTATCGGGGTGAGTAGCTTTTACTTGTTGGACTACCCGCTGCTGATAGGGGAGAGCGAAAGTTTCGTAATCTTGGGGGCTGAGTTGTCCCGCCCAGGAGTCAAACATTTGGACGACTTGGGCACCACAATCGATTTGATAGCGGACGTATACGGCGATCGCGTCGGCAATTTTTGCGAGTAAACTGTGGAGGATCTGGGGTTCGCGGAATGCCATCCCTTTGATGTTGGAGTAGTCTTTGGAGCTTTTACCTTCGATCGCGTATGCTGATAATGTCCAAGGTGCGCCGACAAAGCCGAGGACGGTGGATTTATTGCCTACTTCACGGCGTAAGGTGCCGAGAATTTCTTTGATAAAGGGGAGCGACTCTTCAGGATTGAGGGGATGGAGGGCATCGATTTGCGCCTGAGAGCGGATGGGTGGCTCGATGATCGGCCCTTTGCTCTCGATGATGTCGAAGGGAATACCGATGCCTGGAAGGGGCGTGAGGATGTCGGAAAACATGATAACGCCATCTGGGGCGAAGGCGCGCCAGGGTTGGAGAGAGATTTCGATCGCGAGATCGGCTTTTTCGGAGCGGTCGCGGAATGACGGATATTTGTCGCGCAAATCCCGATAAACTTTCATATAGCGTCCGGCTTGACGCATCATCCAGACTGGCGGACGGTCGAGTGTGGCACCTTTGGCTGCACGTAATAGTAGCGGCTCTTGACTGATATCGGTCATTTTTTATTTTATGGTGATTTTATATAGCGTTGCTAGTGGTGGATGGGGATAAAACCCGCTCCTACCCTATATCTATGAGCATAGGATCGACACAATCTCCAGAATAGCAAACTAGCCACCCCTTTGTCTTAGAAGCTGTTGACAATCTTGACAATCCCCTGGTGCGATCGGATTCGATCTGTGACGATCTCTAAAAATTATTCCTCACAAAACTAATTACGGCATCTATCTATTTGCGCCAAACCGTTAGCAGGTCTGTCTCGCTGGGCACACTATAGCTATCTATCATCCTGAGTACTGTGACAATAATTGCCAACGATCGTGCAACTACTCATAAATGTCCCAGATGTGGCAATCTTCAAGTCTGTCGCGCTCATCGCGCTAATAGCTGGGATCGAGTGCTTTCTTTGGTAAATATCTATCCCTACCGTTGTCGTCAACATCACTGTAAGACTCGCTTTCACCGTTTTGGCAGAAGTATTTGAATATCGATTAGCTCTTGGGAATCGATGCTCCAGGGGAGCGGCTATGCCTACGGCAGGCTACGCCAACACCAACGAGTTAACCTCAAGCTTCGTTTCTAAGTTAAATTAGCCAATAGGGTTCCGGTTGTTCCCGATTTCTGTAAAAACATACGATTTAAGCTGCGATGAAACGGACAGATAACAACACCTTGAGCGATATTAATGATGCTCCCGATCTTCAGCGGTTGGTGCAGGATAAGCGATCTGGCAAACGTGCTACCACCGCCAAAGCTAACCGCCGCAACCGCCGTTATGAAAACCGGATTCTCAATGCACAGGTAGATGAGTTTGATGACACAGAAGGGGAATCGGTGGTTGATGATGGTGATGCTGAATTAGATCTCGACGATCGATCGGATTAATAACAAAATTCTGTTTAACCTCTGACGAGATTGGGAAATTGTTGGCGTAATCGCTCGATTTTGGGTCGATCGTGGATGACTACATACGGATAATTGGGATTACGATCGATAAAGTTCTGATGGTAATCCTCAGCGGGATAAAATTTGGTGAGAGCAACTAACTGAGTGGCGATCGGTTGTGGAAAAATCTGAGCCTGATTAAGCTTGTCGATATAAGCTTGCGATACTTTTTGCTGTTCGGAATTAGCAAAGAAAATCGTCGATCGATATTGGGTGCCATTATCTGGCGACTGTCGGTTTACCTGAGTGGGATCGTGAGCGACAAAAAAGTAAATCTTCAATAATTGTCCGAACGATATCTGTTGGGGATCGTAGGTAATTTGAATTGCTTCTGCATGACCTGTATTTCCGTCACTAACGGTATCATAATGGGCGGTGGCAGCACTTCCACCTGAAAAGCCAGAGACGACGCTAGAAACACCTTTAAGCTGCTCGAATACCGCTTCGGTTCCCCAAAAGCAGCCACCAGCTAAAACGATAGTTTGCGTTCCCATCGCTTGCGGAGTGGGAATATCGATCGGTGCATCGATAATTTTAGCGATCGCTAGGGTAGAATTTTCAGTAGAGGAAATCGCTCTGTGCAAGCCAAAAGCAACAGTGATGAGCAACAGCAGCGAGAAGCCTAGAATCAGGCTGCGGCGAGGGGAAGTGTGAGTTGACATTTTTGATTTCAAGAGTGCGATATCTTTAATATACAAATTAGAAGTTAAGAGTGCTTTAAACGTCTAATCCTTGAACTCGAACCGCTTCAGGATGTTCGATCGAGAATTGATAGTTGATTTCAGTTTTGCTATTTGCTGGCAGATCTAGTTCCCATCCTAATCTACCTAGTTCTCCTAGTTGAATCTGAGGAGTGACTTTGGTAAGTTTTACTTTGATTTGTTCGTTACGACTGTGGGGGATGCGATCGCTAATTTGAATATGAGTAGCGACATTAAGTAGATTAGTCACACTCAGACGATAGGCATAAGTAATGCGGCGATTGCCAGCTAGGAATGTTTTATCGACTTGACGTTCGCTCAACTCTCGATCGATCTTAATTCCTTCATCTATGCCTAAGTTAAGTTTGAATTCCTGCCCTGGAGCCGTATTTTCTAAATTACTAGTACCGACAAATACATCATCTCGAAAAATATTCGCCTTGCCTATTAATAATGTTGCCCCATTAGAGCGGTTTTTAGCTTTAGCTTGTAAGTAAGCAAAACTCACCAAACTCGGCATCGCAATGTATTCTAACTGACAGGGAAAATTATCTTGAAAAATAGTAACTTTGTGCGGATTGCCATCGCTCGGAATATTCCCACCACCGCCTAATTGAAATATTACGACACTTCCAGGTTGCGATATCTCTGCTACAACATTTTCGGCGGTATATTCCAGATCTGAGGCTTCTAATCGATCGAAATTCAATCCAGCAGACATTGGAGCAGCAGACAGTTCCATCACTTCTGACGAGCTGGCTGTAATACTTCGCCGCCGCATCGTCATCGGTATCGGCGCGTCAATATACCAGGGTTCTAATTTAGGTGGAAGCGTACCTAATCCAGGTTTAGCGGTAGAGAGAATCAAGCTAATATTAGACCAATCTTCGCCTGTGGTTTGGACGATTTCGGCGAGATAATTGAGTTGAATTGTTTTGCTGGTACTTTGGACGCGCAAATCGTATAGCGGAGTCCATCGCGCTCGATCGACTACATAGCTCAATTCTAGCTGAAATTCTCCAGCTCCCGCAGGTTCAATCGCTACAGCGATCTGAAAACTCTCTTGACTATGAGGTGTCTCAACTTCATCTAGTTGGCTGCGGAGGCTCTGAAGCTGTTTGTCAATTTGTTGCTGCTGCTGGCGCAAATCTTCCCCAGCAAAGGCGTATTCAGTGGTTTTGGTACCGATGAAGTCGAGGAAATTTTGGGTGTCTTCTAGCCCAATTCGTTGACGTGCTAAACTCTGCGAAAACGATGCTTGGGTCTTTTCGCGCAAACCTTGAATAAAGTTGGACTGAAGTTTGATGGTATCGATTTGCGATTGAAGACGGCGTTTGTCGGCTCCTAACTGTTCGATCTGGGCTGTGAGTTGGGCGAGGCGATCGGCAATCGGTGCGGTGGTATATCGACGATCGACAGTCACTCCTTGTAATTTGATGCTGACGCCACCTTTGCCACTAACTCTTACGGATTCAGAATCGAGAGTAGTAGGTAAGTTACTCACGGTTAGTTCTCGTTCTGTTCCGGTGAGATTAATTATCCCGCGACGAGTAACTAAAGCGCGATCGGTATAAACGGTTACAGCTTCGATCTGAGTATCGATCGCGATTGATATCATAGTAATTTAGGCAACAATTTTGGGTTTGATATAATGGTGAAGAGATATATTCTAAGCTCGATCTGGAGATCGATAGCAATCGAGCGTCAGGGTATGTTCTGAGCGCGGTAGTAAACCCATAAAAAATCGATGGTGAAGACCAAATCTGAATGGATAGACGTAGATAGTACCAGGATCGATCTGCCGATCTCATCTCCAGATTCCCTGACTAGTATCGCCGCCGAGCGCAACACGATCGAGCAATTACTAGCAATTGGAACTGCACTATCCGATTGTCTAAATTTAACAGAACTCCTCAACCTAATTTTGACTAAAAGTCGGGAAATTACCTGTAGTGATGCAGGTAGTGTCTATTCGATCGATCGCAGCAATGGCGAACCAAAGTTAATCTTTAAAGTTGCTCAGACTGATTCCCTCCCCAATGCTTCCTTTGAGTTTGCCAGTATTCCCCTCAATCTGGAGAGTCTGGCGGGATATGTCGCAACTACAGGCGAAAGTCTAAATATTCCCGATGCTTATGCAATTCCTAGTCACGTTCCCTACAAATTCGATCGGCAGTTCGATTTAGAATTTGCATATCGAACCGTTTCAGTGCTGGTAATCCCGATGCAAAATCGGGAGGGCGAGACGATTGGGGTATTGCAACTGATCGATCGCAAGCTCAAAGCCGATCTTCAAATTACACCAGA
>NZ_JBGSQZ010000122.1:0-3630 GCF_041737865.1 Chamaesiphon sp. | reverse complement strand
GTGAGGCTGCTTTGGAAGGCTTTGATACTGCTGTCTAAAGTCATTGTCATCTGTGATTCCTCCGAATCTGGAGCGAGGAGATTCCTGCTCCGCTAGTGGGTGAATTGATTCTTGATACTAAAAACCTTTCCTGATACCCCTCAGTGATGAGACTCAGTTGACTAACACTGTATGATTCTAGCGATAAGAAAAACTCTATCAAATGGAGGATAAAAAAGTATCTAAAAAGCTGCGACGGGGTATCATTGACATTACTACGATCGAGTAAAAATAAATCGATAGGTTGTTATTAAAAAGCCTTGAGGATTCTTTGATTGTGGTTGTGATGAATTTGCTGATGTTCTTGCTAGTTGTTCTTTGAGCAACTCATTTTCTGTTCGCAGTTCTGCCATTTCTTGCTCAATCTTATCCATCCGCCGCACTAATTCTTCAATTAGTTTCAGAACACTTACTGGCACTTGTGACCACTCTTCTGGACTTATTGCCGCTCTTAGTTCTGGCACTGTCTTCTCCATATGCCTTACCCTATCAGATTTCTTCGATTTTTGCTACTCCTGTGAACTTCTACGTTTTGGCTTCAGCGATGATTTTCGGCATGTTAATTATTCGATAGATTTATAATCCGAACCTGCTCACACTATCCTAGTCTGAAGTTGTGAGGATCTTGTGAGGAAAGTATTATTTAATCGATAACTTTAGCTAAATATTTATCTTAATATTTAATTTATTATCATTGAGTTTTTTGTACTTATGGCTGGTTAATAATGGCTCGATTATTTAATAAAATCATCAGCCGATCGAAGGATACATAACTTAAATTTTAGTGGAGAATACTCACCTACCCGAACAGACTCAGAGCAGATCTAAAAAAAGGGACAAAAACTCCCATGATGAGATATTTAAGTAGCATCTACGTCAAATATTATTATGTGTCAAAATTTAAAAAGTTTGCTGTACTCAGGCAGTTTTTGAGATTTGACACCTGAGTTCGGATTCGATCGCCCAGGTATCAAATTTAGTACATGTGACATTGTAAAAATATTTAATATCTGCTAGGTTGTGGGGGCACAGTACCAATCGATTGTGTCAACCTATCATGCACAACAGCTTAGTTGTTGTGACTAATATGAATCTCCCTACCTTCACAGTGTTGATTGTCGAAGACTTGCTAGAAAATCGAGCGGTATATCGAGAGTGCCTACTGAGCGATTCAAGCTGTGCTTACGATCTAATTGAAGCGGGATCGGTGGCGGAGGGACTGGAACTATATAGTATGAAAACGATCGATGCGATCTTACTCGATTATTTGCTCCCAGACGGGGATGGGCTGAAATTCCTAGAGATAATATCACAGCGAAGTCCCGGTCGGAGTCTACCTGTCGTGATGATGACGGGGCAGGGTAGCGAAAGTGTTGCAGTTCGAGCGATGAAACTAGGTGCTCAAGATTATTTAGTCAAGGGCAGCTTTACGCCACAGCTATTAATCTCAGCCATGCAAAGTGCGATCGAGAATACCCGCTTGCGGCTCCAATTACGGCACCGCGAAGAGCAGTTGCAGGCATCTAGCGCACAAATTACGACGATCTGGGAAAGCATGAACGATGCGTATATCAGCCTCGATCGTGATTGGCGGATCGTCTACACCAATCCAGCAGCAACTCAAGTAATCGAGCGAATAGTCGGTCTTACACCTGAAGAATTTATCGGTAAAACCTATTGGGAAGTTTTTTCCCAGTCGGTGAATAACTTCGTCGAGCAAGAATATCGCAGGGCTGTGACCGATCGAGTGGCGGTACATTTTGAGGTATTTTACGAGCCAATTGGCAGTTGGTTCGAGCTTCATGCTTATCCGTCTACCGCCGGATTGGGGATTTATTTTCGGGATATTAACGAACGTAAATGGCTCGAAGGCGAACGAATCGCCGCCGAACAAGAGCGCGAACACAACCAAGCCGCGCTCGAACATCGCCATCAAGAGCTAGACAGCTTTGTCTGGAGCATCTCGCACGATCTCAAAGCACCCCTACGGGCAATTGGCAATCTCGCTAAGTGGATTGAAGAGGATTTAGAGGGTTCGCTCACAGTCTCCACTCAAGGGCAAATGACACTGTTACGGGGCCGAGTCGAGCGGATGTCTGCTCTCATCGATGGACTACTCGACTATGCCCGCACCGGACGAACGGACGGATCGAACGAGTCGGTTGAAGTGGCGCGATTGCTAGCTGAGGTCATCGATTCGATCGATCCGCCACCGACATTTTGCATCGAGATTGCGCCAATGCCGACCGTATTCACAAACCGTCTCTTACTATCCCAGGTGTTTGCCAATCTCATCGGTAATGGCATCGAGCATCACCCCAAGCCTTATGGCTCGATTCATGTGGCGGTACGAGAGCAGGAGGATCGGTATGAATTTAGCGTCGCCGATAATGGTGTCGGGATCTCACCAGAGCAGCATGAGCGGATTTTTGGCATGTTCCAGGCAGTAAACCCTCAAAATCGAACGGACAGTACGGGAATCGGACTGGCAATTGTCAAAAAAATTGTTGAAGCCCAAGGTGGAACCATTTGGTTAGAGTCCCAGATTGGTAAGGGTACAACGTTCTACTTTACTTGGCTCAAGTGATTTTCCCCTAGCGATTGAAACTCGAACGTAATCCTGCTGCTGCTTGTTGTACAGCCTGTTTCGCCTTATTTACTACTGCTCCCATCCCAAAAAATTCATGCGTCACGTTGGTATAGTTAGTGGCTCTAACAGTTGTACCTTCGGTGCGTAATCGCTGTGCATAGGCTTGTCCTTCGCTCCTCAAGGGGTCGATGTCTGCCGTAATCACGGTTGCAGGTGGTAGACCTTTTAGGCTCTTAGCTCTCAATGGGGATGCGTAAGGATTACTGCCATCAGCCGGACTCTGGAGATATTTATCCCAGAACCATTCCATCCCCAGTCGATTGAGCGGTACTTGAGGATTAGTCCCAATCTCCTGATATGAAGGTGTATCAAAGGCATAATTGGTTACGGGATAAATCAGCATCTGATGTACTGGCATTTTACCCTGTCGATCGCGTGCCATTAAGCAAGTTACAGCCGCTAAGTTGCCGCCAGCACTCTCGCCACCAACGGCAACTCGCCGAGGATCGCCTTTAAGTTGAGCGGCATTCGTCATCACCCATTGAAGTGCTGCATAGGCATCTTCGGCGGCGGCTGGAAACTTATGTTCTGGAGCTTGACGGTAGGCGACGGAGACAACCATACACTTGGCGGCATTGGTGAGCGCACGGCAAGAAGCATCATAAGTATTGAGATTGGCAATAACCCAGCCGCCACCGTGAAAGTAGACTAATACGGGGAAAGAGCCTTGACCCTGGGGACGATAAATTCGGGCGAGGAGGTCGCCTGCTGGGCCAGGAATGAGTTGATGACTGATATCTCCGACCATTTCCACTGCGGGTTTGCCCTGTTTAGCTAATACACCGATGACGGCATCTGCCGCTGTGGGATTGTTACGAGCGTTTTCAGGTGAGAGTCGATCGAGCGGTGGTGCGTTGAAAGCAGCAAGTTCGTCTAGTACGGCTTTCATTTGAGCTTCAGGTGTAGTTGCAGCTTCTGCTAACTTAATCACCGCTGGATTG
>NZ_JBGSQZ010000086.1:0-36693 GCF_041737865.1 Chamaesiphon sp. | reverse complement strand
TCCGTACCTATTTACCTTGTACTGGAGTTGGCAAACATATTAATAATATGTTGCTAGGTCTGAACGATAGAGATGAGATAGCCCTAAGACTGTTATTCTCAAAACAATGGTTGACCATTGAAAAACAGCTAGATCCACTTTCTCCATTATCACCACTTCCATTCACCACATTTCCCACTGCTGAAAATACAACCGAGCGAACCTGGAAATTACTAGGGTTCCCGCAAATGGATGAGTATATTGCTAATGATACCGATTGGCTCTATGCACCCATGGAAACCTACATTCCTGTCTCCAAGTGCCCAGTCGCGATTACGCTGCATGATATTCAAGCCTTTGAGCCTAATTTGCCTTGGTCTCAAACTTGGCAACATCGCTGGTTTGCCTATAAATGGGGGCGGTGGGTTCGCAAAGCACTAATCGATTGTCGAGTGGTGTTTACTGTTTCGGAGTTTTCCAAGCAGAGGATGGTCGATTTGCTGGGGGCAAATCCCAACAAGATTGAGGTAATTGGCAATGGTGTCGATTCATCCTTTTTTGAGATTGCCAAAATCGATCCTGCGAGTCTCAAGCCACCAATCGATTCACCATACATCATCATTGTTGGTGGTTTGCGTAAAAAAAAGGGTGCGGATGATGTGTTGAAAGTTGCCAAAGTACTGCACCAACGAAAAAGTGACTTGCACATTGTTATTGCTGGTGATTCCGAGTCTAATTATGTCGTAGCCGCTCAGGAATATCCGAATATTACCCTGCTCGGTATAGTTTCAGATGTAGAATTGCCATATTTATTGAGATGTGCCTCATCACTACTATTCCTCTCACCCTATGAAGGATTTGGGATTCCAGCTTTAGAGGCAATGGCAGCAGGGATTCCGGCTGTAGTAGCAGATCGAGCATCCTTACCTGAAATTGTGGGCGATGCGGGGATTATCGTCGATGCTACCACGACAGAAGCTATTGTAGATATTCTGATCGATCTAGATCGAATGCCACAGTTACGCGCCGAATATATCCAGCGAGGTTATCGACACGCAGCAACATATACTTGGTCTAATTGTGTCGATCGGTTAGTTACGGCATTTAATACCTTTGCCTGATGAATTGGAATACATAACGTAGAAAAGTAATTTTGCCAGCTTAGGTTTATAGCTTCATTTGATGCCGATCTCCCACCGAACTGCTTAGGAACTCACAAAAATAAACTCGTTCTAGCATAATTGATAGATAGCCAAGTTCGTCGCTGATCGAGCAAAATTAACCTGGATCGATCGACAAGACGTTTAATATCGATATTGCTGGTAAATATGAAACTCAAGGTTGTCTTCTGTTGGTCGGATATCTCTGGTTATATGGCTGCCTGCTGGCGCGCGCTCAACGAATCAGCCGAGGTAGATGTCTTTGTAATTGCCTTTCAAGCATTGACAGAAACTGCCTTTGGCGACCGATTGATGCAAGGTATTCCCTGTAAATTACTCAATCTTCAGGAGCGACAAGACTCAAATTCGATCGAGCAACTGGTGTTATCAGAACGCCCCGATGTTGTGGTTGTCTGTGGTTGGTTGCATCAACCTTACTGTAAATTAGTATCTGCAACTAAGCTCCAAAATACCGCTTTTGTCATGGGCATGGATACACCTTGGAAAGATAATTTGCGCCAACGGTTAGCACCGCTAGTGCTGCGATCTTTTCTGCAACGGATGGATCGAGTAGTTGTCACAGGCGAGCGAAGCTGGCAATATGCCAAGCGATTGGGAATTGCCGCCGATCGGATCGATCGCGGATTATATGGGATCGATTACAATAGCTGGGTGCCGCTCTGGGAAAAACGATCTCAAGCAGACTGGCCGCGATCGTTTCTGTTTATCGGACGTTATATTCCGGTTAAAGCGATCGATCTATTAGTCCAAGCCTATCAAGACTATCGCGAGCTAGTGGAAGATCCTTGGGATCTGGTCTGTTGCGGTCAAGGCGAACTCAAATCTCAATTAGCAGACAAACCAGGCATTATCGATCGCGGCTTTTTGCAGCCTAGCGAAATGGAATCTGTATGGCAATCGGCAGGTGCATTTATCCTTCCCAGCCGATTCGATCCCTGGCCATTAGCCATTGTCGAAGCCGCCGCCGCAGGTTTACCAATTATTTGCACCGATGTCTGTGGTTCCGGCGTGGAAGTGGTTCGTCCGTGGTACAACGGTTTAGTAATTCCTGAAGAGAATACTAAAAGCCTTACCCAAGCCTTACTTACCTTTCATCAGCATCACGCCGAGTTACCAGTGTGGGGTAAACGCTCTCAAGAGCTAGCTGCACCTTATGCGACTGGTATTTGGGTGGAGCGGTGGCAAGCTTTGCTCCAGACAGCAGTAAATACTCAACTTATTTCAAAATCTTCTCGCTCCGCCATAGAAACGTCTACACGAGTGAGTTTGACTAAATAAAATCAAAGTATGAATAAAACCTTTATCGATCAACTGCTTGGTTTCATCTCAACTCCTTTTGGACTAATTGGTATCGCCATCGGCTTACTAATGGTGGCTAAAGCTGGTCGAGATCGTCCCACGGCATGGCTGCTATTTAGTATCTGTTGCTTTGCATCCTCGCTAAATACATATGGAGATCAGTGGATTAAAGTACCACCACCGCTAATATTTCCACTTCAACAAATTCGATCTTTCGGTAGACCATCAGCAATTGTATCGCTAATCCTCTTAGTATTTTTAGCATTACAAACCCAAAGTAATTGGCGGCAACGAATACTTCCAAAAGCGATCGATTATCTCATGTTCGTCCAATTTGCCATTTTTGCGAAGACAGTGCTTTACGGCAGTCAAGAATTCGCTTTCATTTCAGCATTGACATTTGGCGGAATCATCTTTATGCTCAAAATGGGGCTAGGTAGATGGATGAGTGATGATGAGAATTTTCATCTTGCGGTGAAATCGATCGCAGTAGCAGGATTAATTTTTGTCATTGTAAATGGTGTTCAATTTTTAGTTAATCGTCAAGCAATTACTTTCGTACAAGGTCGCTTTCTGGGAACGACAGGCAATCCTCAACATGCAGGCGTGCTACTAGCCGCAACGATTCCGTGTTTGATGTTTTTGATTCAAAAGTTACCCAGATGGAATTTTGCTAAATTCTTATGGGTAGCAACCCTAATTGTGACATTGTACTTTTTAGCACTCAGCGGTTCTCGCACTGGGTTAATCATGGGTGCGATTTCAATTTTATTGTTTTACCGGAATAATGGTGGAGCTTGGTTCCGAATAGTATTGTTTTTAGCGATATCAGCAGCCCTGATTTTGCCATTTCTAGGGGCAGACTCATTAAGTACATCATCGACAGGGATCGATGGCTCTGTGAGCGATCGCTTTACATCTACCAGCAATACTCGTGAAGGTGTCTGGAGTGGTTTGTGGAATGGCTTTATGGACAATATTTTGTTTGGTGCCCCGCTCGAACAGGGCGGTCGATTAGGTTATGGCGAAAATTCTTGGCTCTCCGCAGGTGCCAGTCTCGGCTTAATCGGATTCATTCCGATGATAATGATGGGATGGGAATCTGTGAAGATGATCTGGCAACTAAATCAGTTGAGCAATCGTAACTCATATTACTTTTTTCAAAGTAGCGCGGTGATAGCGGGACTGGGATCGATGCTAATCGGCAGTTGTTTTGAAGGTTTTTTACTGGGGAATATTACATTTTCGCTGATTGCATTCTTGACTTATTTACTGATGGGTGCATACTTGCTGGAAGTCGATCGAGTCCGTACTCACTACGCTAGAGCAGAAGCTGAAGTAGAATTTGCCGATCGATCTGGAGTCTATCAGTGAAAATCTTACATGTCATTCCGTCGATCTCTCCAGCACGGGGGGGGACGAGTCGAGCTGTTATTGATATGGTTCATGCTTTGCTCGATCGAGGCATCGATGTCGAGATTGCTACCACAAATGATGATGGTGACAACCTCCTCGATGTAACATTAGGAACACTTACTCTCTACGATCGCATCCCTACTTACTTTTTCTCCCGCTTCTCACCACCATTACCCGCACTACGCGAATTTGCTTTTTCAGGTGCATTTACAACTTGGCTGTTCCAAAATATCGCCAAATATGACGCGATCCATGTTCATGCGTTATTTTCATATACTTCTACAGTCGCGATGACGATTGCCAGATTCAAAAAGATTCCCTATCTCACTACACCACATGGTTTGCTCTGTGAATGGTCGTTAGAGCAAAGTCAGCAAAAAAAGCAAACTTATCTCAAGTTAATCGAAAGATCCAATCTCGATCGCGCTCAAGCCATCCATTTAACCTGTCAGCAAGAACAAGATGATGTTTTGGCTTTAAAGTTTAAATCGCCTACTTTTGTCCTACCGCTGGCTCTGACGGAGATACCAGCGCAGATCCCCGATGCTGCCAAGCTGCTGCGACAAAATTTGAATTGTCCCACCGATGAACCGATTATTCTGTTTCTATCTCGACTGCATTACAAGAAAGGATTGGACTATCTAATTCCAGCACTCGGTAAACTTCGAGATCGGCGGTTTACGTTTGTCGTTGCAGGAAGTGGAACACCCGCATATGAAGCAGAAATTCATTCACTATTGGTAGCATCTGGGATCGAGGATCGCACCCAGATGATTGGCTTCGTTGAGGGTGAGCAAAAAGATCTACTAATCCAAGGAGCCGATCTATTTGCTTTGACTTCTCACTCAGAAAACTTTGGTATTTCTGTTTTAGAAGCTTTGGTTGTTGGTACCCCCGTGTTAGTCACTCCTGGGGTGGGATTAGCTACTATTGTTCGGGAGCATCATCTTGGTTATGTAGCAGAGCTAGATATTGAGGCTATTACCCAGGCACTCGATCGATATTTAAGCGATCCCGCTCGCTCGAAAGTGATGGGAAAACACGCTCGCCAGTTTGCACTCGAAAACTATAACTGGGACAAGATTGCTATCGATTTAGTTCGAGTCTATCGCTCGTTGGTATAACCGCTCCGCATGACAATCATTATTAAACCTTTCATACCGTCCGTTAGCGGTACTACAATTTTCCAACACAATTACCCAGACTGTCACTGAATTAAAACTTGATTTAATTTTATGTTGCCAAATAGTAAATATGTAGTTGTCATATCTGCTTGTATCGATCCGTCAAACGGTTCGATACAAGTTTCCAGAAGCGATCCCTCAATTAGATTACAGGATTATATGAGCGGTCTTCATTTTTGGCTGAATATTCCCGATCGACGTTTAGACAAAATCGTTTTTATAGAAAATTCTGGTTATCCATTAGATGCCTTACAAAAACTTACTCATGTGTCTAATCCTTTAAATAAACAAGTTGAGTTTATCTCGCTTTGTTGTAATGATTATCCAGAGGGAGTCCATTATGGATATGCAGAACTGAATATGATCGATGAGGCTTTTACCCTTAGTAAGCTTCTGAATCAATCTTCTTACTTGATTAAAGCTACTGGACGTTTAACATTTCCTAATATTTCGCGCTTGCTCGATCGACTCAAAGATGATTTTCTATTTGCAGTAGATTGCAGAAATAATGCAATTCTCACACCTTCACCGCAAGTCTTCACCACTACACAGTTGATGATTTTCTCAACTGCTTTTTATAGAAAGCACCTACTCAATATTAAAAATGAATTATCAAAAGATATGATTTGTATTGAAACATTACTATACAATAAGCTGATAATTTTTCAGGGTGAAAAAGGTGCAATATTAAGATGGCAAGTTAATGTCGATCCCTCAGGATACTCATCAGGTTGGTCTAAAAACTATGATTCTCCCAAGCAAAAAACAATTAACAAAGCGAGAGCCATCTGTCGAATTCTATTTCCAAATTGGTGGGTCTAAAATACTTGTCAGAGGATGTCTGAAAAGGGGGTACAAAAGCTCTCAAGATTATGAGAATCTGTCTAAAAGCAAATGAAGACAGAAAATCATGAGCGCGTGCCGAGAAAATCATACCTAAGCGACCTGACCAATGAACAATGGGATTTACTCAAAAAATTCATCCCAACAGCGAAACCAGGTGGCAGACTTAGAAAAGTCGATCCAAGAGAAATTGTCAACGCGATTTTCTATATTTTGAGTGCAGGGTGTCCGTGGCGAATGCTACCCCATGATTTTCCAGTTAAAATCGTATAATAAAAATCACCCTAGTTAATAATCATGATGTTAGAAAATAAATACGAAGATAAGGCAATTGATTACTATGATAATTACCGTAGTGACATCATACCATTATTGCCGAAACACTCCGCAAGAGCTTTAGAAATTGGGTGTGGAACTGGAAATACCCTTGCTTATCTCAAAGCTAATGGTTACTGCGATTGGACTTATGATGTAGAAATGTTCCCAGAGGCACTCGATCGGGCGGCGAGTAATGTCGATATATTATATTCATGCAATATTGAGGGTGCCGTATTGCCAATCGAACCACACAGCATCAATTTAATACTCTGTCTAGATGTGTTAGAACATTTAGTCAATCCAGAAAAGGTCATATCTTACCTACATACACTGCTAGCACCAGGAGGAATCATTATTGCTAGCATTCCTAACGTCCGGCATTACTCAGTCGTATTTCCACTTGTATTTAAGAATGAGTGGGAATATAAAAATGCTGGCGTACTAGATAGTACTCATTTAAGATTCTTTGTCAAGAAAACTGCTATCGATCTTATGGAATCCTCTGGCTTAAAGCTTGAAGATTTAGTGCATAGCGGTCTGTTCACAAAGAAGCAGAAGATTCTAAGCGCGATTACTTTTGGAGCTATACGCTCTTTTTGTACGTTACAGTACTTAATTAAAGTGTCTAATAATCCATAATACGATTGCAAAGTAATTAAATGAACAATACACTTCAAAATATGCATCCTATCGATACTAGTCAGAAGCTACGATATATTCCTCCATCCAAAGATAATACTGCTGCTGTAATTATCACGTATAATCCTGATGTTGATTTTGAGCAAAGATTGCAATCTTTGGTAAGTCAAGTCAAGCAGATTTGTATTGTTGACAATGCTTCCAACCCAGATGAGAGAGCTATGATTGGGAAGCTATTAGCCGATGAATCAGCTAATATAGTAGCATACTTTAATAGCGAGAATTTAGGCGTTGCAGAGGGGCTAAATATCGGGATTAAGCATTGTCTGGAGCAAGGTTTTGATTGGGTTGTTACTTTAGATCAAGATAGTTCGGTAAGTAGTGACTTTTTATTACAGGCAGCCGCTACATTTGCTAGGGCAAGTCAAAATGACGATCGGGTAGTAAGTATCTCCCCAAGTTTGTTTCCCTACATTAAAGAAAACTTAAAGGTGGATCTACAGAGTAAAGAAGTATCCAATCCTTCATCAACGATAGACTGTAAATATGAAATAGTACATACATGCTTGACATCAGGTAACATACTATTGTTAGACGTTGTTCTGGAATTAGGTTTTTTTGACAAGCATCTGTTTATCGATCATGTAGACCACGATTTTTGTTTCAAACTAAATAAAAACGACTACAAGATTATCAAAGCTATTAACTGCGTTCTCTTCCATGATATTGGTATTCCTACGCCACATAAACTTTTCTTTAAAACATTTCAGACTAGAAATCATACCCCTCTACGTATATATTACATTTTTAGAAATTCTCTATTTATGTATGCAAGATATATGTCAACTGAACCACGATGGGTCTTGTACGATTTTAGAACCAATCTTTGCAATAGATTATTGAAAATATTGTTATGGGAAGATAAGAAAATTGAAAAAATTAGGTACGCAGTGAGAGGTATTGCTGATGCAGTATTCGGTAATATGGGTCGTATATCTTAATCTTGTAAAGCCGATTCAAAATTACCTTAGCCAGTCTGTTCAAATTGGCAGTACCCAGTCTGAACCCCAAGCGGTGGGCTGTGATGGTGGGAAGAAAGTTAAAGGCCGCAAACGGCATATTTTGGTCGATACCTGGGGATTGTTAAAAGGTTATGAGATTGTGACCGATACTTCTGAGGCTTTTCTTTATATCGCCATGATTCGCTTATCCCTTCGCCGTCTCGCCTGACTTTTCAGACACTCTCTCAAGTATAATTGATATAATATTTGCCTGGTTTACAATCTGGTGAAACCGGACACTTTGAGAGCTTCTCTTCAGACCTAGCATTAAAAATGCTTGAGGTCTAATTTATAATCTTCTACCATAACTTGTATTATTTATTAGACATATATGTTATGAATATTGACACTATCACTCCACTAATCCTGACTTATAACGAAACTCCAAACATCGAGCGCACTCTCGCCAAACTTCCCTGGGCGCAAGAGATTATTGTCATTGATAGTTTTAGTGAAGATAGTACGCTAGAAATTCTTAAGTCTCATCCTAAAATAAAAATATTTCAACGAAAATTTGATACCCATGCCCAGCAATGGAATTACGGCTTAGAGCAGGTTAAGTCAGAGTGGGTCTTGTCTTTGGATGCAGATTATGTGTTGACAAATGAGCTAATCGAAACATTTAGCTCTTTGCATATTTTGGCGATCGACGGTTACTTTATTCCTTATAAATATTGTGTCTTTGGTAAACCCCTACACGGAACTATTTTACCCGACCGATTAGCTTTATTTAGAAAAGCTCGTGCGACGTATATTGATGATGGTCATACTCAGCTTTTAGAGCTGCAAGGTCGCTCGACTCGTCTCGATGCCTATATCCATCATGACGATCGCAAGCCCCTGAGTCGCTGGCTATGGGCACAAGATCGCTATATGGTTATCGAAGCTAAAAAACTATTACAAACACCCGATCGAGAATTAAGTTGGGGCGATCGCATCCGCAAACGAAAAATCTTTGCCCCAGTGATTATTTTAATTTACTGCCTAATTCTCAAAGGTGGCATTCTCGATGGGTGGCAAGGTTGGTATTATGCCTTCCAAAGAACTCTAGCGGAGACATTGCTTAGTATTCATATTATCGAAGCTGAATACCTGCGTAAATCAGCCGATAGTTAACAATCTAAATCATCAACCCCCAGAATTTTCATCCATCATGGAAAGATCGCTAGGATGAGAGAGCAATTTTCGCTTTTTAATTGGCTGCGCTGGATTGCCTGCATAAATTGTCATCGGCTCTAAAGAGCCACTTGTCACACTCCCCAAGCCGAGTACTGCACCGCGTCCGAGTTTCGCACCTGGGCCGACCGTAGCCCGCGCTGCCACCCAACAGCTTTCACCGATATGAATGGGAATGTCCTTGAGTTGAAAAGTGGGGCTAGTCCAGTCATGATTGCCAGTACAGAGATAGACCTCTTGAGATATACAAGTATGGCTATCGATCGTCACCATCGCCACATTGTCAATCCAGCAATTTTCGCCCAGCCACACAAAATCTCCAACTACCAATCGCCACGGAAACTTTACTTTTAGCCCTGGCTTGATCGCGACTCCTTTGCCTACTTGTGCCCCAAAACAACGCAGTACCCAGCATTTGAAGTCATAATTCAAGATCCAGTAGCTACTGACCAATGAAGATCCCAGGTAGTACCAGGCAACTTGCTGCCAAAGCGGTGCGCCAGGAGAATATTCGCCGACTGTATATTTATCTAACCGCATATCGGATCGCCTCAGCCTAACTGACCAGAAAAATATTATCAGAAAACGGGGTAAAAACCCCGTCGTTCACGACGGCTTTGCCGGAGCGAACGGAGTTCACTGGGCGGGAGACCCGTCCAGTAGCCATTATGCGCTGTAGATATTACTTGTATTTTAACCTGCTTTAAGCTACAATTTCAGCATAAGAAGTTAAAGCCAATGTTAGTCTTCGAGTTCAAAACCTACGCCAAATCAGCCCAGTTTGTCGCCATTGACGAAGCAATTCGTGCTACCCAATTCATTCGCAATAAGTGCATCCGTTACTGGATGGACAACCCGAAAGTCTCTAAGTACGATTTGAATAAGCAGTGCGCCATTCTTGCGGCCCAATTTCCGTTTGCCAACAACTTGAATTCTATGGCTCGTCAGTCTGCGGCTGAACGTGCATGGGCGGCTATTTCTCGCTTTTATGATAATTGCAAGAAGAAAGTATTGGGATTAAAAGGATTCCCTAGTTTTCAAAAAGATAACCGTTCAGTTGAATATAAAACGACTGGCTGGAAGTTGGCAGAAGATCGCAAATCGATCGTTATCACCGATAAAATTGGTATCGGTAGATTGAAGTTAAAAGGTACTCGTGACCTAAACTTCTATCAGCCCGACCAAATTAAGCGGGTAAGGCTGGTTAAGCGGGCGAATGGCTACTATGTGCAATTCTGCATTTCAGTAGATAGAGAAGAGACCATTTTACCTACCAAAAATACAATTGGATTAGATATGGGATTGAACCATTTCTACACCGACTCAAATGGTGAACAAGTAGAAAATCCTCGCTTCTATTGCCAAGCCCAAAAAAGCATGAAGCGGTCACAACGACTAGTCTCTCGCAAAGTAAAAGGTTCTAGCAATCGCAGAAAAGCTAGAATCCAGTTAAGTAGAATCCACCTCAAAATAAGTAGGCAACGTAAAGATCACGCTATTAAATTGGCGCGGTGCGTAATCCAATCTAACGATTTGGTCGTCTATGAAAATTTGAGCGTAAGGAACATGGTCAAAGACCACTGTTTAGCTAAGTCAATTAGCGACGCAGGTTGGTATCAATTTAGAGTTTGGCTGGAATATTTTGGCAAGGTATTTGGGAGAGCTACTGTAGCTGTAAATCCTGCATACACAAGCCAGGAATGTTCTAGCTGTGGCGTAATTGTTAAGAAGTCTCTATCGACTAGGACACACGTATGTCAGTGCGGATGTGTGCTTGATAGAGATGAGAATGCTGCTATCGTAATTCTAAATAGAGGACTGTCTACCGTGGGGCACACGGGAAGATCTGCGCTTGACGCAGGTAACGCTTGGGAAGATCCGATCTCTACTTCAGTTGGTGAAAACCTGCTGGAGCAAATCGAATCGTAGAGCCAAGAATCCTCCTCGCTGAACTCGGGAGGAGTGTCAAATCGCCCACAAGAGCAAATTTACTTCCGATCGACTGCGTTTCGGGGGAATACTATAGTAAGATGTCATCATTAGTGAAGTATATCGGATTTTACCACTGTCGAGCCGATCTTGCTGCTCAAAGCCCAATGTTGACCCAAACGCCCTAATTTTTGGCGGCACATCGGGGCAACAAGTAAATTTTCAAGGTTTTTAGTTATCCATCTAAGTAATGAGGGTACTATGTGTATAAATCTTCTGTAATTCTCATAGTTCAGATTTTGATAACGAATATATCATAACGCGATCGCTCTTTCTATTCTGCTTTGCCATGCAACCAGACTGCTAAACCATAGCTTCACTAGTCAAGCATTCCTCCCCACAAGTTAGCGATATGCCTTCCTCCACCAAGATCGATACCCCTGAAGCCAGCCATACCCAAAAAGATTATTCCACTATCAAAAAAGATCCTTATCCTACGCCTCTAAAACCCTCTCCTCGGATTAAACTCAAGATTATTAACCAGTTTTTTCCACCTGATTATGCGGCTACTGGTCAATTGATCGAAGAACTAGCTCACAATCTCAAAAATTGTGGCTATGTTGAGGTGTTCACTAGTCAGCCCTCGTATGCTTTCGATCGAGATGACTCGCCACGGATTGAGTCATACGCATCTTTGCTCGTTCGTCGCTCCCAATCTGCTCGTTTTTGGCCCCAACGGATACGGGGTAAAGCAGTTGCTGGAGCGATATTTTTTGTGCGGACAGCTCTTCACTTGCTCAGACATGCCGACCGCCGAGGGCTGGTATTGTTGACGACAGCTCCGCCATTTCTACCCGTGTTGGGATATCTACTCAGCCGCGTTTGCAAAATTCGCTACGTCTGTTTGCTCTACGATTTGTATCCAGACATTGCGATCGAGCTGGATGTCATCAAGCAACAACATTGGATTGCCAAGTTGTGGGATCGTCTAAATTGTCTGACTTGGCAGCGGGCGTCGGCGATTATTGTCTTGAGTGAGAGCATGAAAGCTCGGATTCTCGCGAAACAACCAGGTATTGATGACAAAATTGCGGTGATTCCGAGCTGGGTTGACCCAGAGCAAATCGTACCCAGACCAAAACAGGATAACTGGTTTGCCCAAGAACATGGTCTAGTCGAGCCATTTACAGTCTTGTACTCAGGTAATATGGGTCGCTGTCATGATATGGATACTCTGTTTGATGCCATTGTGCGACTCCGTGACACTCCGATCCGATTTGTCTTTATTGGTAGCGGTGAAAAGCGTAAATACTTCCAGCAGTGTGTGGAAGATATGGGTCTGAATAACTGTTTATTTCTGCCTTATCAATCCCGCGAAAATTTACCATTTTCACTCACTGCGTGCGATGTCTCGATCGTTAGTATTAGTGCTGGGATGGAAGGGCTGGTCGCACCTAGCAAGCTCTACTCTGCACTAGCATCTGGGCGACCAATTGTGAGTATTTGTCCAGAAAATTCTTACCTAAATGATGTATTTGACCAAGCCAATTGTGGGATTACTGTCCGCAATGGTGATGGTCAAGGGCTAGCAGACTACTTACTCAAATTGAGTGAAAGTCCTCGGCTGACACAAGAGTTAGGTCAGTCTGGTCGTGAATATTGTCGCAAAAATTACACATCAGAGAAAATTGCTCAAGATTACCTGAATTTATTTCAATCCTTGGAATCGTGATGAGGATATCCCATCATGCCTGCAAGTCCGACTTCTCAAAGAAGTCGGAGATCTGTCCTGATTCGCGTGGGGTATACTTGTCATAAAATAAAATCTAGAACCCCTGTGCTTCGTCGTCAACCACCCGCGACTTAAGTGCGGGCTAACGGCAAAAGTCCACTGAAGTGGACTGAACAAAATTTTATAGTGACATTAATCCACCCTGCAAACCCCCCTTTTATAGAACCCACTTGAGGTCTTCTGTCTTGGCGGTTTTTTTATTCGGAGGGAACCTCCGCATAAAACGCCGCCGAATAAAAAAACGACAAGGCAGCGAGACAAGACACCCTCCCCTACAGATTTTCTTTCACCGATAGAAGAAAACATCCTCTAAGATCCCCACCCCTCAGATAGCCGCACGAAATTGGACAGCATCTGTAGCCCAATTGTCGATGACTTTTCAGGGTGAAATTGTACTGCCATGACATTCGCGTAAGCGATCGCGGCAGTTACAGTTTGGCTACCATGTGTGACAGTTGCTGCTGACACCGAGGACAAACTTGGCTCGACATAATATGAGTGATCGAAATATACCCACGCATTAGTATTTATTTCCCCCCACAACTGACAGTGTGGTTGGGTGAGATGAAGTTGGTTCCAACCCATCTGGGGAATGGTGAGGTCGATTTCTGGCTGGAATTTGTGTACTGTCCCAGGAATAATCCCCAAACCTGCTTCTTGCCCCTCATCGGATCGATCGAACAAAATCTGCAATCCCAGACAGATACCCAGAAATGGTTTACCACTAGCGACAATATCTTTGAGTGGTTGCTCTAAATCTCGATCTCGAATCTTTTTGACGGCGGGATCGAATGAACCAACTCCTGGCAAAACGATCGCATCAGCAGCCGCTAATTCAGACGGTAAATGGGTAATTAATGTTTGAGCACCAGCATGTTGTAAACCCTTACAAACAGAGTGCAAGTTCCCCATGTCATAGTCTACAACGGCAATTTTTAGCATAGTATATAAAAAAATTTAATCCCTGGATTAACTACCGATCTCTGGATTTACTAAACTAATTTCTGGGCAGTTTTTAAGCTAGAGTCAGCTAAATTGGGACGAATACATAGATAAAGTAGTCCACCAAATAACGGAACTAGTGATAGTAGTCTAACTGAGCGAGGATTGGTAAAATCACGATGGTGAATATCTTCATAAATTAGAACGGGTAAGAGTAATGTCAACAGACAAAAATCTAAACTCATCACATGAATAAATCTGCTACTGTGCCATTGCTGGACAAAATCCGTCCAATTTCCCTGCGTAATACCATAGCTTAGCAATATTACTGTACCGATTGTTAGAGATACACCGAACCAACGTGAATCTACTAACTTAATAATACCACGCCGATCGATCCCATTGGAGCGAAGCTGATCGATTCCAGTAGTTGAATTAGGTTCTCGCAGTGCGAGATAAGGCAAAATTGCAAAAGCCCCAACTGCAAAAGATGCGGCACTAAATAATCCAGCGGAAAGTCTTTGATTTTTGCCATCAATTAGCATCAGACAGGCATAAGCCATTGGTAATATTCCCATTAAATTGAATAGGGCAATAATAAAAGGATCGATTCCTGCCCATTTGCCTGTAGAGAGATTGATAATTAGTTGCAGACTATCCGCACTATCTGGTGGAGCTAATAAAAAAGCATAGCCACTAAATCCAAACCACAACGAGCCAAAAATAATTTTATTAAACATTATTTAATTATGATTTACTATTTTTAATAAGTAATAAGACTTTAAATTCTCATCGCATTACCAATCGATCTATTATTGTTGACTAATTGCTGCTGATATGTAGTCAGCCGCCGATTCAACTAGGGCGATCGCATCTTCATACAACATCCGTTTTGGCCCTAATAACCCCACGCTGCCGACTGGAATTGAATCTTGATGATAATTAGTAGATATTAGCGTACAAATCTGCATGGGCTTGAGCGGATTTTCAGCACCGATTCTGATGGCAATTTTTGGCTGGACGAGTGAAGAATTAAGATGTGGATTAAATATTAATTTCCAAATTTCGTCTTGTTCTGACTCTAACAAATGTAATAATGTCTTGACTTGTTGAAGCTGAGAAAATTCTGGTTGACAGAGAACTTCAGAAATACCGCAAATCATCATCTGCGATGAATGAATCGGCTGAGATTGTCGGGATAAATCTCCAAGTAAATTACTAACTAGATATACATATTGCTGGAGTTCGCCATCGAGTTCGCTCCAGTCTAGTTTTAATACTTCTAATATCGATCGATCTCGAAGTTTACTATTCAAAAAGTTAGATAAAAACTGTAACTCTCGATCGAGTAAATCTTCATCGATTGTGGATCGATTTTGAGGTAGCTGCATGAGGATCGATTGTGTCTCATAAGCATCCCACACCACAATTACCATCATCTTGTTAGCATCTACTCGCACGAGCTGAATATGCTTGACAGTCGAGCGACGAGTTTGGGGTAGGGTAATCATCGCGACATAGCCACTTAGAGTCGCTAATACGTCCACTGCACCGCGCAAAATTGCTTCTAAACTCCATCCCCAATCTAATTTGTCAGCCAGCAATTCTTCAACTTGCCGCCCAATATCTGGGGATGGTTGGATTAGTCTATCGACATACAACCGATAACCAGAATCAGAGGGGATTCTACCTGCTGAAGTATGAGGTTGATATAAAAAACCTGCCTTTTCTAGGCTTGCAAATCCACTACGAATTGTAGCTGGACTAATATTCAAATTATATCCATCTACTAGTGTCTTGGAGCCAACAGGTTCGGCGGTAGAAATATACTGGCGGATAGTTGCCCACAAAATCTGTTGATGACGTTTACTCAAGTCAAATGACATAGACTACTACCGCCGTAAGGAGTGATTAACTATAACAATTCTCCAGCAGATGCAGTAGATCTTGATGATGCAAGTCGCTACAGCAGTTGCACCCGATGTAAATTGAAAACGCTGGATGAATTATAACCGATCGATCCCCGATGTTTTGCGAGTGGATTCCTTGAGAGAATACTATCCTAACCGATATCAGCGATTGCAACCAAGAATTTGCGAACCATCACCGATCAGTATCGTGGTAAGGCTGGATCTACGCAGTGACTATAAGCATCAATGCCACCAATAATGTTGCTTACATGGGTAAAGCCTCGATCGATCAGCCACTGAGACATCTGAGCCGATCGCATCCCATGATGGCACAATACCAATGTTTCGGTATCTTTATCCAGTCGCGTATAGATTTCCGGCGACCATTCGGCATGTGCGCTCAATGGTAAATTGATAAATCTAGGTAGTGTCACAACTGCTAGCTCGTGTGGTTCCCGTACGTCTACAAATTGATATGGTGTAGCGTTATCGGCAAGTTTAGCCGCCAATTCAGTTACAGTGATTTCGGTAAAATTCATGGTGGAGAGTGGAGAGTGAATAGTGAATAGTGAATAGTGAATGGTTGATAATGAATTTAGAGGTAGAGTGTGTTAGGCGCAAGCCGCATGAGCACCAGTATCCTAGTTTTAACGAAAATTAGGAGTTTAAATCCCCAACTTAACTACCCAATTATCAATTAATTTAACTCTTGACTGTTAACCGATGAGCTAATTTAGACTACATCGGGTAAACTACGTCGCCGAATGTATAGCCATGATAACCCGATCGAGCCAATGGCAATTCCCGCTAAACTAATTACTTGGGCCATCCTGAGCGAACCAAACATCAAACTATCCGTTCGTAAACCTTCCACTCCAAATCGCCCGATACTATAAGCAATTAAATAAACTAAGAAGATCGAACCAGTTCTCAGTCGATGGTGACGATTATCATTAATAAATAACCACATTAGGACTATAAATACTAACAAATTCCAGAGAGATTCATACAAAAATGTGGGGTGAAAATAATCAGAATTAATATATTCAAACGGACGACGATCTTTGGGAATATACAACTTCCACGGGAACTCCGTCGGACGACCAAAAGCTTCTGAATTAAAGAAATTTCCCCATCTGCCGATCGTTTGCCCCAGAGCTACCGAAGGTGCGACAATATCGGCTAGCTGCCAGAAGGACAACTGCTTGAGTTTAGCAAAGATCGTCGCAGCGATCGATCCCCCGATAATCGCGCCATGAATGGCAATACCTCCCTCCCAAATCTTAATAATTTGCTCTGGATGTTGAGAGTAAGTTTGCCATTCAAAAGCAACATAATATAACCGCGCCGCTGGAATCGCCCCTAATATTAACCAAATCGCTAAATCCGCGATCGCTTCAGGATCGATATTGCGGGATTTTGCCAACCGCATCGATAAATTGACACCAACTAGGACTGCGGTAGCGATTAATACGCCATACCACTTCAATCGAAAACTTCCCAACCTCAAAATCTCTTCGCCTGGGGATGTAAATTGAAAAGCAATTAAGGGGTGTCCTAAACTATCCCCAGTAGGAATCAGCCCAGAAAACATCGCTAGATCCAAGTAGGCGAAGGTGGAAAATAAGTTTTCTACTCCCAGTGGGAAATTGATGAACTCAGCTAACATATTAGATCGGTTGACATTAAATTAGTTGATAATTGGGTAGTTAAGTTGGGGATTTCAACCTTTGTTTTTCGTGAACATCGACGACTTTGAGGTTGACAATTTGCCTTAGATATCCAGATCTGCTAACAGCCACTCCATTCGCTCGGAATTACTATTATTTCCCAGCGGTGGCTGAGGATCGGTGCTGATGCCGATATATTCAGGGACAAATTTATCCCAATGTCCTGAAGAATCGATCGATTCGGTGGTACTACGCGAGACTGTCGGCTTTACTTCAATGGGATTTAGGTGTCGCCCCCAGTGTTGTTGTCGATCGGGTATTGTTGATGGTGGTATTGCTGATGCTGACATAAAGTCCTCATCTTCTACCCATTCTTCCCACACAGATCCATCTTCATCGATCGATAGATCGATATCGTCATCTATGAAGCTAGATTCAAGGTTTACTTGGTGTTTTGTCCAGCCTGACGGCTCATTTGTCGCTGGTGGGTGCTGTTGAGGTTCCCCAGCGGAGATGGGATTGGCATCGGGTGTCTCGGCTAATTCTTCACGATATTCCTGGGGAGATCCTGCGGGAGCCGATGCGAGTTGTGGATCGACTAGCATTGCAGCTTGAGTCAATCGTGCGACTAGATCGGCTGAATTTAATCTCTGGGAACCACTCGCGACATCGATCGATGGTTGTAATCGATCGATCGATTTATCACTCGGTAGCGCATCCTCCTGAGATGATTGAGATCGATCTAGAACCGTCAAAATCGCCTTCACCCGATCTAAGTAACCTTGCACGAGTCGATGACTGACAACAATTTGGTCGATGTGTAGTTGTTGAAGCTTAATATAGCTATTACGTGTCACCAGATCTCTACCTACTTCATGCTGGATTTCTCCTGTCAGTAAATTAATTTTGGTACGGAGATATTCACTACTAGAAGACTGACTATTAGTGTCTTCAGTCATCCGAGTAGTGACATCCAACTCGCTAGCATCACGTACTAATAATGCTAGAGCTTGATGAATTTGTCCGGCTTGCAGTTTTTGGTGAAATATTTCGCTGGAGATCATAGTTTTGAGATAACAGGACTCACCAATAGCTACTGAGATCGTAACCTAGTTCGGCAAGCATCGATCGGAGTAATGGCAAGCTTAGACCAATCACATTACTCTGACAACCCTCAATTTTGTCAATCAAGGCACTTCCTTTGCCTTCTAGAGCAAAACATCCCGCACAGACTAATGGTTCGCCTGTGGCGATATAAGCTTGAATCTGAGCATCTGAAACTCGACCGAAATAAACCTGAGTAATTCCACATCGGACGACTTGTCTAGATTGGGTTTGGTCGATTAATGCGTGTCCAGTGTACAATGTCCCCTGATTACCGCGCATTTGTTGCCAACGGGTAAATGCTTCGGCTGCATCTCGTGGCTTACCATAAATTTGATTATCGACAACTAATACCGAATCGCAACCCAGTACTAGAGCATCATTTACCTGGCTCAAAACAACTTCCGCTTTGCGCTGTGCTAATGTCTCCACTAGGGCGATCGGATCTGTCAGTTGAATCTGAGACTCATCAAAGTGACTCACACACACTAAAGGATTTATCCCGACGCTCTGGAGCAGTCGTCTACGTGCGGGAGAAGCCGAAGCCAAGACAAAGTTAGTAGTCATAGTTTTAGTAGCTAATCTAGTTGCTGCTTATGCCACACTAAAAGAACTGACAACTTCTTCAAATACCTTTTTCATTTTTGTCCACCGTCGATCGGTAGTAGAAGCATTGAAGGTAAATAATTTACCACGACTGATCGCGACACTGGCGATATTGTGGCGACGACTATTAGGTAATTTGACATCATATTCGAGGATGTAGTAGATTTTACCTTTGACTTCATTAGTTTCAGCACTAATCAACTCGGCTTCCCGTCCCGATCCTGGAGGCGCGATCGCATTTTTCCCCAGTTTATAGCCGACATCGGAAGCCGTGCCGATATCGCTCAGTTTTTTATCTTTATCTACTTGGCTGATGACAACACTGACATTTTCGCTAGACTCGATCAAGTCATGAAAGATAATATCCGCGCCTTTGGTAGTTTTGACAGCCACCCAACCATTAGGATAGAGAAATTTGTAGCCATCACCAGTGTCGATATAGCCTTGAAGTCCAGCAGCTTCAACGGGGGCGACATTAATTTGTAATATTATTGCCAGTGCCACGATTAATGACACGGTAATTTTTTTCCACATGAGGTTCTTTATTTAATAATTATGTATCGGTAATAATTATAGACTTACTTGCTGCTAACGCTGAAATTCAGAGACCCCGATTGAGAGGATGTCTGAAAAGTCAGATCCCAGGTAGTCTAGCGATTGTATCTCGATCGCACCCACAACCGTCGGGGAAATAGGGCGGGCGCGCATCGCACGCGGCTACATTTGCAAAACCCGCGAAGGCGGGTTAAAGGAAACGCTAGGGGACTCCAAATACAAGAGCAAGCCGCTATCAACTATCAACTATCAACTATCAACTATCAACTATTTACCTACTCACTATCGATCGACTCTCCCGCAAATTCTGGGTGTGAAGCATTATGAGACTGTTTGCGGATGAGATCGATCGTGCCGTTAATAGTACCTGCGATCGGCACTGCGACGATTACACCTAACAAGCCAGCAATTTGTCCGCCAATCAAGAGACAGATCAAGATGCCGATGGGGTTTAAGCCAATAAACTCACCCATCAATCTGGGAGCTAACAAATTATCCTTAACTTGTTGAATCACAATTGAAGCAATTAAGACAGAGATCCCCAATCCAAAGTTTTTTAACATAATCACGATCGTCACCAGCCCGATCCCTAAACTAGCACCGATAAACGGAATCAGTTCGGAAGCACCAATAAAAATCGCGAAAGATAGTCCGAAGGGGACTTTTAGGAAAAAGAAAGTGGGGGTGAGTGTCGATGCCATAAATGTCCCCAAGATCAACTGGCTGATGAAGAAATTCTGAAAATTCAGCCGCAATGATTCACTCAGGGGCATCCCAATGCGATCGGGGATCAAGGCCACAATTCCCAGCCACAGCCTATCGCCATAGATTAACATATAGACCGATAGCACGACGATCGATAGGGCATCGATCGCACTAGATAAAGTACCTACCGCCAATCCGACTACTTGAGCACCGACAGTCTGGATTTGGGTATCGATTTTGGCATTAATCTGGGTTCGCAATACATCAAAGTCGATCGGAAAGCCTTTGCCTCTGCCCCATTCTTCCCAGGCATTAATATTGTCATTACTTGCTTGTAGCCATTCTGGGATCTGTTTGATTAGTTCGGTAGTTTGATCGAACGCACTCGGAACTACCGTCACACCTAAAATTACCAGCAACGTCACCGTAATTAATAAAACTCCAATAATCGCGGGTACCCGCCGAAAATGTACTCGTTCGAGTAGTTTAACTGGGTAATTGAGTAAGAATGCGATCAATGCCGCGATCGTCAAAATGGTAATCAGATGCTCGAAATATCGAAAAAACTGAGATAGTACCCAGATATTGAGTCCAACGATCGGAAATCCTAACCCGATGAGTAGTAAGTTATGAATATTGGTGGGGAAACGTCGCATTGGGTATCGATCGGGAACGATTGCTTATTCATTAGTTTAAGCGAGGATCGACCTCTAAACACCGACCTTGTCCAGCGATCCTGGGCAGGATACTCACAATAGGCAACTTAGAGGGTGAAGATCGATCGCTGATTTATTGACAAGTCGATCTAAGATAGGTGGGTATCTACTCCCGTTGAAGATTTGTGACTGAATCGAAAAAACCAATCCGATCGATCGCCAGCATTGCCGGAATCGTAGCTGCTGCAACCCTGATTAGTAAAGTATTCGGACTAGTTCGTCAAGTGACACTAGCTGCCGCTTTTGGTAATGGGATTGCGATCGAAGCATGGACTTATGCCTACGCCATCCCTGGATTTTTATTGATCTTGCTCGGTGGGATGAACGGGCCATTTCATAGTGCGATCGTCAGTGTCCTTGCCAAGCAAAAAGATAAATCTGAAACAGTGCCGATTGTTGAGACAGTGACGACGATTGTGGGGATTATTTTAATCGGTGTGAGTATCCTCATTTTCTGCTTTGCCAGCAATGAGATCGATTTGAGTGCGCCCAATCTCATCCATAGTGGTGACGAAGTTAGAGGTGCATTAGTTCGCCAAAGCGCGATCGAGCAGTTGCAAATCATGTCAGCAATAGCAGTATTCGCAGGCTTGATTGGAATTGGATTCGGTACTCTCAGTTCGGCCGATTTGTACTGGTTGCCCTCGATTAGCCCGCTGATATCTAGCTTTACTACCATTATCGGCGTTGGGATCTTAGCTATTTATTTGGGAAGTAAAATTGCTCTGCCCGAATACGCCCTCTTGGGCGGCAAAGTCATCGCCAGTACGGTATTATTGGGCGCGATGCTTCAGTGGTTGATGCAGGTGATTACCCAGTGGCGGGTAGGATTGGGGACGATTAAACCGCGATTTGAATGGCGAAGACAGGGAGTCCAGGATGTATTGAAAATTCTCGGCCCAGCTACATTTTCTTCTAGTACGCTGCAAATCAACTTATTTATCGATAATGCTTTTGCTTCGGGCATCGTCGGCGCAGCTTCAGCGATGCAGTACTCAGGAATGTTAATTCAGGCTCCATTGGGGATTATTTCTAATGTCATTTTAGGCTCTCTGTTACCAGAATTCTCGCGGTTAACCGATCCCGACAATTGGACACAACTCAAGGATCGGATTCGCCAAGGATTGACTTTGACGGGGATTGCGATGATGCCGCTGAGTGCGGTAATGATGGCTTTGTCTTACCCGATCGTCAAAACAGTCTATCAAAATGGTGCCTTCAAAAGCGAAGATTCCCGATTGGTTGGCTCGATTTTAATTGCATCGAGTTTAGGAATGTTTATCTTTCTGGGGCGCGATGTTTTAGTCCGAGTGTTTTACGCGCTCGGCGATGGCAGTACGCCGTTCAAGATCAGCATGGTAAATATCTTCTTCAATTTTCTATTTGACTATTTGTTCTGGAAACCATTTGGTGCGGCAGGGATTACATTATCGACGGTGTGTATCAATCTCATCTCTTTCTTGACCATGTTATTCTTACTCGATCGACGGTTGAATGGTTTACCGTGGCGAGGATTTCTACCACTGGTGGGGATATTTATCGCTAGTGTGGTCACAGGCGGCATAACGTGGGGTGTCAGTTATGGTTGGGAGCAATTTGTCCCCGTCAGTAATAAGGTGACGCTGTTGGTGCAATTGGCTTTGTCTGCGGGGATTGGTTTGGCTGTGTTCGTCGCGATCGTCTCTCAGCTCAAATTACCAGAATTCGATCGGTTCGTCATCCAGATCCGGCAAAAAGTGTTCAAAAAGTAGGCATCTCTGCCTGCGAAAGTCAGGCTTTAGGCTTTAGGCTTTAGGCTTTAGGGGAAGTTTTAGCACAAGTTGGATCGGGCAGGAAACCTGCCCATGACCCATACCCAATCGGACAAGAACAGTATTATCAAAGATTTTGCTTTCACTTTCGCAGGAGGTCGATTCTATCGACCATGCGGTATCATCTCAATCTTGTCACTAGATGAAGATCGCCGCCAACCGTTAAAAGTTACTTAAATTGGCTGAATATTGTTTAGAGCAGAACAAGTATGATATTCAACTAGCTGCTGTTTCAGTAGTATCGGGATCGTACCGATCGACCCTGTGAGGAGCAATGCTGCAATCGATCGATCTATCCTCCCAGCAAACTTCGAGCAGGAAATAGTGGAGCGCGACGAAAGTACAACGATGCCATTAGAAAGCGATGTAGATGAAGGCGAGATCCTGGCTCAACGGTATGCAATTCAATCGCGGTTAGGTCGAGGTGGTTTTGGGATTACATTTTTGGCTCGAAATATTTACTTGCCAGGACAGCCGTTGTGTGTTGTCAAAAAGCTAGCACCACAATTTACCGATCCTCAACTAATTGCGACCGCTCGCAAACAATTCGATTTAGAAGCACTGAGTTTGAGTCAGTTGAGTAGTCACGCTCAAATTCCCTGCTTACTCGATTATTTTAAGCTGGGGACAGATCTGTACTTAGTCGAAGAATACATTCCAGGTGTCGAGCTAACCCAGATTGTCAGCAAAAAGCGCAAATTTACCGAATCGGAGGTCGAAACTTTTTTGACTCAAATGTTGCGGTTGTTAGATTATATTCACAATCATCATCTGATTCACCGCGATCTTAAGCCTCAAAATATTATCCTCTGTCGAACCGATCGCCGCTTTGTACTAGTAGACTTTGGTGTAGTCAAAGAGATCGCCACCACACTCAGACAGGCCGACAGAGACAGTATGGCAGTCGGTACTCCAGGATTTGCCCCGCCAGAACAATTAGCCAATCGCGCTGTCCCTGCTAGCGATCTATACGCACTGGGGATGACTTGTATTTATCTATTAACAGGCAAAGAACCAGATCGGTTTCCCACCGACGATCGCACTTGTGAACTAATTTGGGCAGATCCAGCCGAGATTAGTGAGGGATTGAGTGAAATCATCAGTAAAATGATTCAAATTCCGCTAACTGAACGCTATCCTTCAGCCACAGCAGTCCTGTCAGCCTTGGAGAATCGATCGATCCGCGCAAAACTACGGACATATCTCGATCGCAAACGTGCCATTTCCAATAGCCAAAGTAGCGGAGATCTAGACTGCAATTACCCTGCGGTCGTACATTGGGCATTGGGAATTGGCTGATAAAGCGATCGAGACTAGTTGAATTAATTGAGAATTGATAATTGAGAATTGAGAATTGATGATTGATGATTGGGTTGTCCTGCGGGGGATTTAAACCTCTGTTCTTCGTTAAACGCGTTGTTCGATCGAGCTGCCGAGCTGCAACCGCGTTGGTGTTGCGGTGATTATCTGAAATAGTCATAAATATCCACAGCACCGTGCGCGTTCGATGATAGACTGAATAACAGCATTGCACAATATTAAAAGTAGCTAACAAACAGAGATCGATTTAGGAGACAGCGATAGCGGTTGTCGATCGTTATACTTTAGCGTACGATCGACCGATTAGAGATTTATCTGTCCGATCGAAGGTGCAGATACTTGTGAGGACTGACACCCAAGCAATAAGATCGATCGCTGACAACTGCTCACCCGACAATCTGGTTTGTGACATTAATTCGCCAAAGCCGTTTGTATAGCCTCGGTCGAGGCTATACAAACGCTATAGACAAAATCACACAATAATTAAGTAACGCGCACATGGCTAGCACCGCAGAAAAAACCAACGTGGGGAGACTCACTCAAATTATTGGCCCAGTTGTGGACGTAGAATTTACTGGTGGCAAGATGCCCCAGATCTATAGTGCCCTCAAAGTTGAAGGCAAAAACGAAGCTGGACAAGATGTGTCCGTAACCTGTGAAGTTCAGCAACTTCTGGGTGATAACCAAGTTCGTGCCGTTGCCATGAGTACCACCGATGGGTTGGTACGCGGGATGGATGTCATCGATTTGGGCGCACCGATTAGCGTACCCGTTGGGACGGCTACTTTAGGTCGGATTTTTAATGTCTTGGGTGAAACCGTAGACAATCAAGGCCCTGTAGCTACTGAAGAAAGATCCCCCATCCACCGCGATGCTCCCAAACTAACCGAACTAGAAACCAAGCCATCCGTTTTTGAAACCGGAATCAAGGTCATCGACTTACTGACACCATATCGTCGGGGCGGCAAAATCGGTCTGTTTGGTGGTGCTGGTGTAGGCAAAACCGTGATCATGATGGAACTGATTAATAACATTGCTACCAATCATGGTGGTGTATCGGTTTTTGGTGGTGTGGGCGAACGTACCCGTGAAGGAAACGATCTCTACAATGAAATGATGGAATCTGGAGTAATCGATAAAGATAACCTCAGTAACTCCAAAATCGCTCTAGTCTACGGACAAATGAATGAGCCACCCGGAGCAAGAATGCGCGTTGGGCTAGTTGCATTGACGATGGCAGAATACTTCCGCGATGTCAACAAGCAAGATGTATTGCTATTCATCGACAACATTTTCCGCTTTGTCCAAGCTGGTTCCGAAGTATCGGCACTCTTAGGTCGGATGCCTTCAGCGGTAGGTTATCAGCCTACCCTGGGTACAGACATGGGTGACTTACAAGAACGGATCACTTCGACGAAAGAAGGTTCGATTACTTCCATTCAAGCTGTATACGTACCTGCGGATGACTTCACCGATCCTGCACCTGCGACTACCTTTGCTCACTTGGACGGTACTACCTCACTATCTCGTGGTTTAGCAGCCAAAGGCATCTACCCAGCAGTAGATCCGCTGACTTCTACTTCGACGATGTTACAACCGTCGATCGTTGGTGCAGAACACTACGATACTGCTCGCGCTGTACAATCTACGCTCCAACGCTACAAAGAATTGCAAGATATCATTGCTATTCTCGGATTAGACGAACTTGCCGAAGAAGATCGTCTGATCGTTTCGCGGGCGCGGAAAGTCGAACGCTTCCTCTCGCAACCCTTCTTCGTTGCTGAAGTATTCACTGGTTCTCCTGGTAAATACGTCAAACTCGAAGACACCATCAAAGGTTTCAAGGCGATCCTCAATGGCGAACTAGACGACCTCCCAGAACAAGCTTTCTATCTTGTTGGCGATATCTCTGAAGCCAGAGCAAAGGGTGAGAAATTACTCAAAGGCTAGGATTAGGCTTTAGGCTTTAGGCTTTAGGTTGTGAGGACAGATACATGTACCTGTCCTCACAACCTAAAGCCTGAAACCTAAAAATCTCAAAACTTAAAATCTAAAATTTATACCTAAAACCTAAAACCTAACACCTAATAACTAACACCTAAATATGACACTAACTGTAAGAGTAATTGCCCCAGATAAGACTGTATGGGACGGCACAGCAGACGAGGTAATTTTACCTAGTATCACTGGACAATTAGGGATTTTGAGCGGTCACGCATCGCTTTTGACAGCTTTAGATACTGCGGTAATGCGGGTTAGAGCTGGTAAAGATAAATGGACTCCAATTGCCTTAATGGGTGGCTTTGCCGAAGTTGATAATGATGAAGTCACCGTACTAGTTAATGGTGCGGAATTGGGCGAAAAAATCGATCGCGAACAAGCACAAAAAGAATTTACTGAAGCCGAACAAAAGTTAGCTGCTATTTCAACAGGTAGTCGTCAAGAGCAAATTCAAGCTAATCAAGCTTTTAAACGAGCAAGAGCTAGACTTCAAGCTGCTAGTTAGGATAGTTGATAGTTGACAGTTGACAGTTGCTGAATATCGATCTGGTATTTTAATAAATATAATTAAACCCTTCTTATCGATCGATGAGAAGGGTTTATTGTTATGATATTGGTGACTAATAGTGAGTAAATTAGGTCGACACGATTCTTTTTCATAGCGGCTACACTAACGATGATGCAGATATTCAGAAAATTTAAAGTTATACTGACTGAAGATGAAAAGTTTTTAGAAACGATCGAGTCGATCGAAGGTATCGTTTCTAAGATACTATCGATCGGGATGGTTCTTGTGACCTTTGTCGCGATCGCTCAGTTAAGTTATGCTCTAATTGAGAAAATACTGCTGACGATCGAGCGACCGAGTAATGATAGTTTTAATAGTACCTTATTTGAATTATTCGGTCTATTTCTAAACGTTTTAATCGCGTTAGAAATTCTTGAAAATATTACTGCATATCTCAGAAAGCACGTAATTCAGGTAGAACTAGTAATTGTGACATCGCTAATTGCTGTTGCTCGAAAAATCATCATTCTTGACTTAGAAAAGAAAAGTAGCAGTGACTTAATTGCCCTAGCTGTAGCTGTCTTTTCACTATCAGTTGGTTATGCGATCGTGCGTCAAATTAATAAAAGATAGTAGTTAAAAGCCACTATTCCCAACACCAGACGGTAATGGTGCAATGATGCGGGTACCACCAGGAACTAGGCGTTTAGGACTACCCAACCCTAGCGGAATCTTGTATGGGGGCGGACGACGAAAGGTGGGACTACTTTCGACATTGATATCGACATTGACATCGGTATTTTGAGGCGCATTTATATACTGACGGGTGCCGTCACGCGAATATTCTGGGGTAGATGCAGGTAAATCGTTTGTTGCTGAAGGATTGACTCCTTTAGCACCAATTAGATTAGCACTAATGAGCGAGGTACTACTGAGATTAGCACCTGTAAAATCTGCTAATGCCAGATTCGCACCAGCTAAATCGGTATTTGTGAGGATGGCACTTCTAAAATTGGTATTAACTAGATTAGCATAGGAAAGATCTGTGCGCGTGAGATTGGTACTAGTAAAATTAACATTAATTAGACTAGCTGCTTGTAATACTGCATTAGTGAAGTTTGCATTAGTGAGATTGGCTCCAGTGAGATTGGCTCCACCTAAATTGGCATTAGTAAGATTGGTTCCAGCTAAATTTGCTCCAATCAGATTAGCAGCTTGAAGATCGACATTTACTAGCTGTTTCTGACTGAGATCCACCCCACTGAGATCGCAGCCGATACATTTGTTGCTACTGAGCAGGGTTTGGAGATCTGCTGAACTATAGGCATCAGCGGCGGGAACGATCCCGATCGAAAGTACCACGCACCATAAATACAAACGGTAGTTCATCCGGTTAGATTCTCCGATCTTGCAGGGTTTCAAGGTCACAAAATTGACGCATTCATTTATCATCTGAGTGTTGAGTTGGTTTGTACATTCTCAATCCGGTTCAGTGAGTCAGCGGTTAACAACACATTGTCATAGAAACGAACTAATTAATTTGGTAGTTCGTTTCAACGAACTTTAGCTATTAGCACCCAAATTTATTTGAGGGCGGTGTTTGAGCGCAGCTAGGAGTCATCGATCGAAAATCCTCAACCAGAACTGAGGTCAATAGTCAAAATATTTAAACCGCCCTGGCGACTTCGATTCTGTTGACTAACTGAAGCTATAAATCACCTGAAGTTCTAATTCTGAACTCAGAGTTGACGGTAACTGGGATTTGGGGTGCGTGTGTCGATCGAGTTGCATTTGTAGCCCAGTGAGCGGATCTTGTCCATTAGCCACTAGAAATTCCAAGCGATTGACTTGGGGGATGGTGGCGATCTCATCGAGAATTTTGACGATCGCTTGAACGTACGGATGGCTGCGATCTTTGTACCAGCCTTCGATTGCCAGATTTGCTTGGTCGAATCCTAGATGAAAAGTGAGTGAAGGATTGCCAAATAAAGCCGTCCCCACAGGTCGAGCTTCTTCTTTGAGCAAGACATCATGAATCTCGGCAATGTGCCGCAATTTGTCTAATCGATCGTACCGTGCGGTAATTTCTAATGGCTCTTCATTCCAGGTAATCCCGACTGTTACCAGATAGGTTTGGAGCAGCATGTGACCGAGTTTTTCAGCTTTGGTAGTGAGGTAGTCATTATTATATTCATTAGCTTCAATCAGGAGTGGGACTCGATCGACAATTTTCAAGCCATAGCCCTTGAGTCCAGCAATTTTGCGAGGATTATTGGTGATCAACCGAATTTTGCTAATACCTAAATCGTTTAAAACCTGAGCACCGACTCCATAATTGCGGAGATCTGCGGGGAACCCCAGCCGATTATTTGCTTCGACGGTATCTAACCCTAGATCTTGGAGGGAATAGGCTTTGAGTTTATTAATCAACCCAATCCCGCGCCCTTCCTGACGCAAGTAGACAACTACGCCTTCACCTGCATTCTCGATCATTTTTAGGGCTGCTTGGAGCTGCATCCGACAGTCACACCGGAGCGAACCGAGTGCGTCACCAGTCAAACATTCAGAGTGCATCCGCACCATAATCGGTTTGTCGATAAAATCAGCCGGATTGCCCTTGACAATTGCGACAGTTTCTGTATCGTCTAAGAAATTGCGATAGCCATAGATCTGAAATTGACCAAATTGGCTGGGAAGCTTGGTAATTGCCTCTCGATGAACGAATCTGTCGTGTTCAAGACGATAACTAATCAGATCGGCGATGCTAATAATCTTGAGATCGTGAAGGCGGGCATAAGTAACTAGATCTGCGAGTCGTGCCATCGAACCATCGGGATTTTGGATCTCACAGATTACCCCTGCTGGCGACAAACCAGCAAGCCGAGCTAAGTCTACCGCTGCTTCTGTGTGTCCTGCTCGTTTTAGGACGCCGCCATCTTGGGCGCGGAGGGGGAAGATATGACCTGGACGGCGGAGGTCTTCGGGCTTAGTATGAGGATCGATCGCTAGTTGAATAGTGCGGGTGCGATCTTCGGCGGAAATCCCTGTCGTGACTCCCAATTTTTGAGTAGCATCGATACTGACGGTAAAAGCTGTTTGATTGGGATCGGTATTATTCGTCACCATCAAGGGGAGATCCAGACGATCCAATTGGTGTCCCATCATCGCTAGACAAATTAAGCCTCTAGCATGGACAGCCATAAAATTGATACTTGATGCAGTTACTGATTCAGCAGCACAAATCAGATCGCCCTCATTCTCCCGATTCTCATCATCTACCACCACGACCATTTTGCCCGCTGCGAAGTCTATTAGGGCGGTGGCGATCGTGTCAAACTCAAAATTGGACAGGTCAGTAGAAGAAGTTGCTATCACAGATCGGTAAAATGTTGCTAAACTATATAGTCCATCAAAGCAAGTCAAAACTCTAGATCGACGTCAATGTAGAGAAATCCACATTGCCGCGCCGTAAAATTCAAAAGTAGTTTTGAATCCAGGGTTGAACTAGTTTGTGTTTCCCACCATGAATATGGTAATCACTTCTTATTATATAGGTCATAACATTCATGGGTGAGCAGATTAACCGTCTTCAAGTCGGGATCGTCGGTGCGTCGGGCTATGGGGGTGTCCAGTTGGTGCGCTTATTACAAGATCATCCGGCGATCGAGATTGCCTATTTAGGTGGAGATAGTAGCGCGGGTAAAAAGTTTGGCGATCTCTATCCCCATCTGGCTCACGTTGTCAATATGACGATCGAACCGATCGATGTCGAGACGATCGCCAATCGCTGTCAGGCGGTCTTTCTGGCTCTCCCCAATGGTTTAGCCTGTGAGCTAGCACCCAAATTAATCGCTAAAGGCTGTAGTGTCCTAGATTTATCGGCAGACTATCGATTTACAGATCTCGATACCTACACCCAATGGTACAAAATCCCTCGGATCGATCGCGAGACAGCCGCAACTGCTGTCTACGGATTGCCCGAACTCTATCGCTCCAAACTCCGAGATGCTAAACTCGTCGGCTGTCCTGGCTGCTATCCTACCGCGAGTCTGCTCGCCCTCTCGCCCCTACTCAAGCAAGGCTTGATCGATGCAGATACCGCCATCATCGATGCCAAATCCGGCACCTCCGGCGGCGGGAGACAAGCAAAAACCCACCTCCTACTCGCCGAAGCTGACAATAATATCTCAGCCTATAGTGTCGGCGGGCACCGTCACACCCCCGAAATCGAGCAAGTGTGCAGCGATCTGGCTAGCCATGAAGTGAAAGTCCAATTCACACCCCATCTGATGCCGATGGTGCGCGGCATCCTGGCAACTGTCTACGCGACGATCCGCGATCCAGGCTTAGTGACTGAGGATGTGATTACGATCTACAAAGCTTTTTACCGCTCTTCGCCATTTGTCAAAGTACTCGAAGGTGGAGTTTATCCCCAGACGAAATGGGCAGCAGGAACCAACCTCTGTTACATCGGGGTAGAAGTTGACGTTCGGACCGGACGGGTAATTGTAATTTCCGCGATCGATAATCTGATCAAAGGTCAAGCCGGACAAGCAATTCAGTGTCTCAATGCGATGATGGGTTGGGATGAAACGCTCGGATTACCACAAATGAGTTTCTATCCTTAAAGGTTTTTTGGAAAGTATAATTTACCGCTCCTTAACCCTAGAAGATCCCCCCAGCCCCCCTGTTTAAGGCTGGGTAGATTTCTCCGATTAAGTTGTTTTGAACTAATCAGCTCCTACAACTACCCTCTACCCTCTATCCAAAGTCAACCTCTAACTTTCGCCAGAGGTCTATTGATATCTGTCTAAAGGAAGAGGGATCGATGCCCTAAAAATTGGCAGGATTTTTACATGGACTATCAATTTTTACGGTTGTGCCTACAAATACAGCTCCGTCCGCTCCCAAGCGCAGCTTACAGGCACTAGACCGACTCAACCTTTCGTTGGGTGACGTGCGAGATGTTTTTGAACCGTACCTGGCAATCTTTTTGACTGCCGAGCGGCAGTTCGATCCAGCGCAAGTTGGGATTATTCTCGCGATCGCCAATATTGCTGGCATCATCGCCCAAACGCCGATCGGGGCGGTAGTTGATGCCTCCAAGTACAAGCGACAACTGATTGCGATCTCCTCGGTGGCAATCGCGATCGGCTATCTGATGATTATTAATGTCCGCTCGTTCCCAGTCATACTCTTAGCACAAGCCGGAATTGGTATCGCTGCGGTGACGATTATTCCCGCAGTTTCAGCCATCTCCTTGGGACTGGTGGGACAAGAGCGTTTTAGTCGTCGGATCGGTCGCAATGAAACCTTTCACCGCAGCGGTAATGTGGTGACTGCCATAATTGCGGGTATTCTCGCCCAAATTACTGGACTTGCCTGGATTTTTTACCTGCTGATATTTTTGTGTATTGCTACCACGATCCTCGTCTTTCAGATTCGCGATCGCGATATCGACAATACAGCAGCCAGGGCTGGCGGCGACGATCGATCGCAGACGAGCGGGATGGATTTACTCAAGGATCGCCCACTGCTGACCTTCGGTTTGGCGGTATTTCTATTTTATGCAGCCAATGCTGCTTTACCCCTATTGAGTCAACATCTCACAGGCGGTCAGGCAACCGCCGCCTCTGGCTTCATTTCTGCCTTCATCGGAGTTGCCCAATTGACGACGATTCCCGTGGTGATCTGGGCTAGTAAAGCTGCTGATGTTTGGGGTCGCAAGCCGCTACTATTGGTGGCGTTTGCTGCTACCACCGTACGCGCCTTGCTCTACGGGCTAAATGCCAATCCGTGGTTTGTACTGTGGGTGCAAACGCTAGATGGTCTGGCGGCGGGGATCTTGGCAGTCGCGATCGCGATCGTCGTTGCCGATTTGACCAAAGGCACGGGTCGATTCAACCTCGCGCAGGGCGGGATTTATACAACGATCGGGATTGGGGCAGCAGTGGGTAATTTGGCGAGCGGATTTTTGGCAAAAACTGCCGGATTTCCGATTGCCTTCTTGATGCTTTCAGCCGTTGCCGCCCTCGGTAGTGGCTGGTTGTGGTTTGCCATGCCCGAAACTAAATGATCGTTACCAAAATTAAGTCGATCGATTTAAGGCGATCGAGATCGGACTGAGATTAAAATAAATCTAACTGAACTGGCATAGTAACCAGTTCGGGTAACGGATTGAGTGCAATGCCCGATCGGGTGAAAATCTGGTGTAGGTAACGAGCATTAATCGGCGATCGAGCCTCGATCGGACAATGGACGAACAGATATATTTGAGCATCTCGCTCCAACCATGCCTGAATCTGGCTCGTCCACCCCTCCAACCACACCTGATTCGCCGATCGCACGGGATGCGAAACATATCTAATCAGGCTAAAAGGTGCCGTCAGACTTAATTCAACTGGGACGCGAGGTTTTTTGCACTCAATGGCAGATCCCCACTCTGGAGCTGCCTCATAAATCGGGCGAGAATCGAGGATAACTCGCCCCACGCTCAGTCTAAACAATAACTCCGTCAACTGCTCTCGATGGGGCGATTTGAACCAATCTAGATGCCGAACTTCGACCGCTAAAGCAACTTGACGCGGCAACGCCGTCAGAAATGCTGTCAAGTCCGCTAGTCCCCGCGCATCGGGTGCATAATGCGGTGGTAACTGAATAAACATCACCCCCAATCTCTCACCCAATTCCTGCATCTGGGTGATAAATGCCTGAGCGGGGACAATCTGCGGCATCAGCAGTCCGCTGTGAGTAATATGGCGCGGAAACTTGAGGCAAAACTTAAATTCAGTCGGGGTTTGAGCGATCCATCGATCGATTGTAGCTCGATCGGGAGTTGCATAAAAAGTTGTATTCCCTTCCACTGCGGGGAAATGATGGCTGTAGATCCGCAAAAATTCCCGCGATGGTGTTTTCGGTGGATAAATTTCACCGATCCAGCCAGGATAAGACCATACAGCACAACCGATTGAGATAGGCATTATCACCTCTTGCATTAAAGCAAAGTTACTAGTGTTTTAGTGGATGGTGAATGGTGGATGGTGGATAGTTTTAGCACTTATGAGCAGGTTTTGAAGTTATTTTTATCAGTCTTTAATGATGAATTGCTAAATACTAAGTACTCCCTTCCCACCAAAGAAATAGGCATTCATGATTCACTATTCACTATTCACCATCCACTATCCACCCCTACACTAGATGTCTAATTTGTCACAAGTCAGGGAGTAGCTAAATTACTCACCATTAACTAACTGCAACCAGAGCATAAACTCAGTACCTCGATCGCCGCCTGGAGGTGGACTAGTAACTTCAATTTTGCCGTGCATATGCGTGACTAATTCCTTGGCGATCGCCAGTCCCAATCCCGTTCCCGCAATACTTCCGTGCGCTTGGACACCGCGATAATGACGCGTAAATAAGTTGTCTAAATCTTGGGGTGGAATACCCATTCCGGTATCGCGAATACAGATCTGGAGCTGAGAGTTTCCACTGTCTGCTAGTTCGACATCGATATCGACTTCTCCTTGAGCGGGAGTATATTTCAAGGCATTGTCGATGAGATTGCTCAGTACTTCTCGCAGGGCGGCTGGATGAGCTTGCACTAATGGCAGATCGCGAGGAATATGAGTGTATAAATTTAAATTTCGGTCTTGAGCGATCGCTTCAGCCGAGACAACCAATGGATCGAGTACATCTGTCAATTGACAGGACTCGATCCGAAAAGCAGCATCGGGAAGTAATAAATTCGCACTGTAAGAACTAGTTTCATTTTGGACGGCTGGTAGCGATCGCAATCTGTCACCATCAGTGATTAATGGAATATCTATCGCACTTTCTAGATGTTTTAATAATTCTTGTAATCGATCGCTTTCTCTGACGATACTTCCTGCGAAACCTCGATTGGGATCTCCTGGCTGAAGGCGTTTGATTAATAATTTACCAAATGTCCGAATTGCTGTCAGGGGATTGCGAAGTTGGTGCAACAGATTGTGTAAAAGATCCTGTTGCTGAAGTTGCAATTGCTGTTGCTGCTTGAGTTCTCGCGCGATCCAATTGTGTCGGCGATCGAGAATCCCTGCAAGGGCGATCGTTTGGGCGATCTGTTGAATTTCTGTCTGCTCGGCGGAGTTCCACGGCTCGATCTCTCGCGTGGTCGCCAGCAGCCCCAAAATCGTCCCATCTGACACTAGTGGTAGCAGGATCTGATGACGTTGGCTCTGGGACTCATCTGCACCCCGTTCGGGCGATTTTAGCTTGGCTAAGGTCGTAACTTGGCGATCCTCATTGCCAGCTAGTTGTCTGGCGAATCGATCTGGAAAGCTGGACGTACTATCCATACTCTGATTCATGACCTCCGACCAAGCGATCCCAGTTTCTGGATAGATCGCTATTGGTAATAATTTTGACTCCCCACCGCCTTCTAGTTCCTCCGTCATATACACGACGCTCAAACTCGCGCCCAAGCTATCTGACAACAGTCGTAGCTGTGCGCGACACAAAGCCATGAATTCAGAACTCGCAGCGGTAGACACGATTTTGGTTGGTTGGTTTTGGTTTATCAACTTATCTGGGCCACTAGCAAATAGCCGCTACTAAACTATTTTGGCACGATCGCTGTCTTTAGAAGCCAAGCTGCTCGATCTGAGTTGCTAAGATCGCTAAATTTGTCAGGATCTAAGATCGACCGTCTGGTTAAGATTTGTTACGAATCTTAAAATTTAGTATCGTTAAATTACCAGTATAACTTTAGTTTTTCTTTATATTGGTGGATTTGAGCAGATTAAGGAAGGATTTTGGTGGGGCTTGAGTTTTTAGACTAGAGCGGATAGAATAGCGACGGCTTTTGTAACAGACATTACATCTGTCTGAACTAGAGAGGAGGTAAGGCGGTTGGCTAGAAGACGTAAACGAAAGAGTCGGAGACGGCAAGAAGGGCGGAGAATTTTGGAGCAGGTGCCACAGTTCAGCATTGAAAGTGGTGAAGATAAACCTGTGACCGCTGCACGTAAATATATCTTAGCCGAAGGTATCAATCCACCAGCTCTGCTGTTGGTCAAACGCAACGAACACACGACAGATCGTTATTTTTGGGCGGAGAAAGGTTTATTTGGCGCACAATACGTCGAAGAAAACCACTTTCTATTTCCCAGTCTGCGATCGCTAGAGCCAGAAACAGAAAGTCAACAACTAGTAACTGTTGGCAGCAGTATCTACTAGTTAGCTGACTTTCTAGGCAATATCGATTTTTCATAGTGAGCACCCAAAAGCGATCGCGTTTGGGTGCTTTTTTATTTTATATCTTCACGGACACTTAATTGCAGCACGGACTGAAATACTGCCAATTCATCTCGATGTCCGCTGATTCTAATCGAAGTTGAGGATGGTTCGCCATCTTGCACTTCTACTTTGAGGCGGACTTGCTCGGTACGCGAAGATCCTTCCCAATAAAACCAGCCAGCCAACGGTGCGACGAGAACGAGCACTAAAAATAAATTGCCGATATCGGGGAGTACCATCGATAGTACCAATGCTAAGCACAGTCCACCCACAGCCGCTAAACCAGTCAGTAGCACTGTCAAAAAGACACTCGGACGTACTACTCCTTCAAAAGTGATAATATCGGTATCTCGATCGACAGCGGCAATCTTGTAAGCTCGCTCTGTAAAGTACGCTTGCAAACGTGGTAATAGGGCTACTTCCGATTCGCTAGTCTCCAGCACCATTTGCTCGATCCGAGGTTTAGTCGAAGCCCGAATGAAGAAAAACAACCCGATGGCTAGCAGGATTGTGAGAATAAATGTGGAGGTGAGGACGTTTGTATTCATTGATGGTAACAGTTGACAGTTGATAGTAATGTAGGGTGGGTACTGCCTAGGCTGTTGACTCTGTACCCTTTTTGAGGGTGAAAATTCATGCAAAATGGCGATGTCCCTGTGAGCGCAAATCCTTGTTGAGCATGGGATTTGCGCTCACAGGGACACCAAAAAATGTATGAACGAAAAATGCGGAAATGCCAACAAAGTCAACAG
>NZ_JBGSQZ010000291.1:0-18680 GCF_041737865.1 Chamaesiphon sp. | reverse complement strand
CAATTATCAATTATCAATTATCAATTATCAATTATCAATTATCAATTATCAATTATCAATTATCAATTATCAATTATCAATTATCAATTATCAATTATCAATTATCAATTATCAATTATCAATTATCAATTATCAAACATGTGGTTTGTCAAAATTGAAACTGGAATAGTTCCCAAGCCGGAATTCGATCGATATATCCCCGCACACAAAGCCTATGTCCAAGATTTGATCGATCGAGGGCATCAAGCCAAAACTGGATACTGGGGAGAATATGGCGGCGGAATGATGTTATTTCAAGCTGATTCTCTCGCTGAAGCCGAGCAAATCGTCGCAGCCGATCCGCTAATCCAAAACCATTGTGTTTCCTACAAACTGCACGAATGGCGAATCACTTTAGGCGATGATTAATTGATAATTGATAATTGGGTTGGTAACGCTTGGGGGATCTAAACGCCGCCGCCGCCAACAATCTACCTAATAGGTGGAGGACTTCAACCCCGAAGCCATAGCTTCTGTTCTTTGGTAAATAGGATGCGATCGATATTCCGGCTACGCTAACGCTGGAGCCAGGTAAAGTAAAATGTCGTACCCTTGCCAAGTTCGGACTCTAGCCAAATCGTACCACCTTCAGCTTCGACAATTTTTTTGACAATAGCCAACCCGATCCCCGTACTGTCCGATCGATTTTGCGGATTCACGGCTTGGAAGATCTTAAACATCCGATCGTGATGCTCTGGAGCAATCCCTGGGCCATCATCAGACACCGCGAATTCATAGCAGTCACCCCGATCCTCGACCGCCTTGGTGGCGCGCTTCGCGATCGAAATCTGGATCGAGCCATCTACTCGATCGTGATGTTTGATGCCATTACCGATGAGATTGGCGAATACCTGAAACAAGGGTAGTCGCCGAGTCGATAACGTCGGCAGTTCGGGCGGTAGAGAGATCGTAAATGTCGGCGGTGGGGCGATCGAATCGATGACTTCAGCCAGCAGTGTGGCAATTGAGACTGACTCGACTACGCCCGCATCAGCGATGCCGAGGCGGGCATAGTCGAGCAAGCCATCGATCGTGGCTTGCATCTTGTATACTCGGCTGCGTAACAGTGCCATTTGCTGTTGATTGGCGACACTGAGCGATCCTTCCAAGTCTTCTTCGATCCATTTGGAGAGATTGGCAATACCTCGGAGGGGTGCTTTGAGATCGTGAGAGACAACGTAGACAAAGCTATCTAGCTCTTGATTGCGCTGTTCTAAATCGGCTTGAGCCTGTTTGCGATCGGTGATGTCGTGGGCTTCTGCCACAATCGATTCAACTTGTCCGACCTCATCAAACATCGGTTTGAGCGAAAAGTCGGTAATCGTTACCCCGCCACTGGGATTGGGAAATTCTACTTCGTAGCGGACAAATTCACCGCTGGCGGCAGTGGCGATCGCGTCCCTGAGTTGCTGCTGAAGTTGCTCTGTATGCCACCAGGGAGCGTCCCAGAAGCTTTTACCAACGATTTCGGACTCTGTAGCCGCGATCGAATCTAAGGCTGCTTGATTGACCTCTAGCAACACCCCATCGACACTGACTAATCCCATTAACTGGAAAGTCTGGTTGAAAATGGCACTAAACTTCCGTCCGCTCTGAAGTAATGCGGCTTCTTGGCGTTTGCGATTGGTGATATCACGCCCGTTGGCGTACGATAAGTTGTGCTCGACATCCGGCATCGCACTCCATAACAGCCAGCGATAAGAGCCATCTTTGCAGCGATAGCGATTCTCAAAGCTAATTACCATTTCACCCGTATTCAACCCTGTGGCAGCAGCCAGTGTGCTCTCCAGATCGTCGGGATGTACGAAGTCTAGATAGGGCTGTGCCATAAGTTCGGCGGCAGTGAAGCCCAAAGTCTGCTCCCAAGCTGGATTTAAGCGCACAAAATAACCATCAAAATTAGCAATTACCAGTAGATTGAGCGACAGATCGAAGAATCGATCGCGCTCTCGTTCGGCTTGAATCCGTTCTGCTTCATTCCGCTTGCGTTCGTTAATATCCCTAAAATAAATCCCTAAGCCGATCTCCGACGGATAAGCATGAATCTCGAACCAAGTGCTAGTTGGCTCATACAATACCTCAAAATGCACTGTTACTCGATCGGTCACAGCGCGGCGATATTCCTGCTCGACGATATTCCCGACCGACCACGGAAAAGCCTCCCAATGGGTTTTACCTAGAAATTCTTCAGGTGCAAGACCGACTAGTTGCCGCACTAGTTCAGTTGCCGTTGGATTGGTATAGACGATCCGCCATTCGCGATCGAGCGTGATATACGCATCGGTCATGCTTTCCCAAATCGTCGTAATCTGCTGATTCTTGGCTTGCAGCCGCTCTTGAGACTGCTGCAATTGCAGCCGGAGGCGAGTATTTTCAATTGCACTTCGGATCGTCGATTGCAATAGTTGCGGTGTCAGGTCGCACTTGACTAAATAATCTTCTGCTCCCAGCTTCATGGCTCTGACCGCAATTCTTTCGTCGCCCATGCCCGTCAACATCACCACAGGTGGACTACTGCCATTACTTTGAGTCTCTAGTGCTGCTAGAAACGCCAGCCCATCCCCATCCGGCAGCGCATAATCGAGTAGGATCGCATCAATTATGCTCGATCGACACAATGCCAGCCCCGCCGCGACAGATTCCGCTTCCAATAGGTGATAAACACAGCAGGAGTCTATGCTCAGAGTCTGTCGACATAGCTCTCTCTGTATTGCAAAGTCTTCAACAATAAGTAATGTGAAGGTGGGAATGTGCATTTTTTACTCACAATAGATGGAACTATTGGTACGATCGATTAGTCCAATATAATTGGACTAATCGATCGTATCAGATCTAGATTGCGATCTCAATCTCAAAAATGTTGCAAACGATCGCCACAGAGAAAGTTTATCTAGACTAACGTGAGTGTCTCCTAGCAGAGGCTACGCCAACGGGTTAAGGATATTTGCTCCGTTCGTCGCCACCATCGATTTCAATCTCTAGGCTCTGTATCAGCAGAGCATAGCATTTACATCGATCGAGCATCTGCTGCGGCTTATTTCTACTATCGATCGGTTCCCCCTTTTTTAAGCTACCGCGTACCGACAAGTCGGCTAGATTTCGCTTTCGATGTTGCTCTACCCCCCCAATCCCCCCTTATAAAGCTACCGTATATACACAAGTCGGCTGGACTTCGTTTCTAGATCTAAATCCCCCAAACCCCCTTAAAAAGGGGGCTAAGATCCGGATCTTAGTCCCCCTTTTTAAGGGGGATTTTTAGGGTTTTCGCTTTTATCCAGACTTGTGTATATACGGTAGCCTTATAAAGGGGGTTTATTACTCCCTCCCCTTTATAAGGGGAGGGCTGGAGTGGGGTAAAGATCCACGCAACAACTCAAATAGACTTGTCGGTACGCGGTAGCTTTTTAAGGGTGGTTAGGGGGATATTCTAGGAGCAGTAAATAGGACAATTGACTTTTCAGATACCCTCTGAGCTATCGACTAATTTACGTCCTACTTCTGAAAGCGTATACAAAGGTCTATTTTTGACTTCCTCATAGATGCGCCCGATATATTCACCCAAAATTCCAATACTAATTAATTGCACCGCACCTAAAAAGAAAATAGCGATCGCGATCGTGGCGAAGCCAGTCAGCGTAGAATGAGGGATAAAAATCCGCCAGTAAAGAACTAACAATGCCATGAATATCGCGACAACTGCTGAGAATAAACCTAAATAAGTAGACAATCGCAACGGAATACTTGAGAAAGAAACTAACCCATTAATTGCTAGCGCAAAGCTTTTTGCAAAAGTATATTTTACTTCTCCAGCAAATCGTGAATCGCGCTCGAATTTGAAAGCAATTTGATTGAAACCCACCCACGAACGCAAACCTCGCAGGTAACGATTGCGTTCGGGCATTTGATTGAGTAAGTCCACCACCTGTCGATCCATCAAGCAAAAATCGCCTGTATCCGTGGGAATATCCACATTGGCGAGTTGTTTAAGGATGCGGTAGAAAGCATAGGCACAGAGACGTTTAAACCAGCCTTCCCGCACTCTTTTGGTGCGTTGAGCATAGACGACATGATATCCTTGTTTCCACAATGCCAACAGATCGGGAATTAATTCTGGTGGATCTTGTAGATCTGCATCCAAGACGATAATTGCTTTACCTCGGACGTAATTTAAGCCAGCAGTGACGGCGATTTGATGACCGAAATTACGTGCCAAGCTGAGATATACTACTCGATCGTCTCGATCGTGTAATTCTCGCAATAATTCTAAAGTACGATCTTGGCTACCATCATTAATCAAAATCAATTCTGAGGTATCATCCAATCGATCCATCACCGCGCTTACCCGCTGATACAGTGCGGGAATCGTACTTTCTTCATTATAAATTGGAATGACTAGAGAATATTTAGGCATTTACCCTGTACAGCGATCGCTAACAATAGATTATCCGATCGCGGCAATACAATCAATCTCGACTAATACATCCTTTGGTAAACGAGCGACTTCTACACAAGCCCGCGCCGGAGCAGTTGATTCATCAAAGTACCGCGAGTAAACTTCATTCACCGTCGCAAAATCATTCATATCTTTGAGGAAGACACCCGTTTTGACAATATCTTCAAAAGTTGCGCCAGCTTCTGTTAAAATCGCCGCTAGATTTGCCATCACCTGCTCGGTTTGCTTGGCAACATCTCCATCATGAACTAGTTGATTGGTTGCTGGATCGATCGCGATTTGTCCCGATATAAATAACATCCTACCAGTTGCGACGATCGCTTGATTGTATGGCCCTACTGGTGCGGGTGCGAGATCGGTTTTGATTATTTGTTTGCTCATGGTGGATGGTGGATGGTGAATGGTGAATGGTGGATGGTGGAAGATCTTTGGTAAAGATAATTGTTAATACTTTAACTTCCCGTCGGGATCTAAATGTGATGGATCGGGATCTGCTTCTGCGGCTTTGCGCGATCGATCGACAGATTGTCCATATCTAATTGGTAACTGAATTACTTTCGCTACCTCTGGTTTATTATTTTCTGCCATCTCCCCGCGCCGTCTGGCGGAAACGCGCTCTTCACTGGTACCTTCACTAATTACCTCATATAATACTGCTTGCTTATCAGCTTTTCCCTTGCGTAAAATTCGTCCCAATCTTTGGATATATTCCCGTGGGGAAGCAGTACCAGATAAAATCACCGCAATACTCGCCGCAGGTACATCGACACCTTCATTTAATACTTGAGATGCAACCAATACATTATAAGTACCTTCACGGAAGTGTGTCAAAATTTGATGGCGTTCTTTGACTGGGGTATGGTGGGTAATCGCGGGAATTAATAAGCTTTGAGCGATGCGGTAAACAGTAGCATTATCACTGGTAAAAATTAAGGTGGCTTCGGGATAGTGTCGCTCTAGGATCTCTGCTAAAATTCGCAACTTACCATTAGTTGATAGTGTGATTTCCTTGGCTTCGCGATGAGCTAACATCGCCCGTCTACCTTCAGTCGATCGACAGCTTGCTCTAATAAACTTTTGCCAGCCATCAATACTCCCAAAGGAGATCTTCTGACTACGCAAGAAAATATCGCGTTCTTCAATTAGTTTATGATAACGACTGAGTTCTTCATCACTTAATTTAACTTTGATCTGCTCGACTCGATAGGGAGCTAGAGCCGAACCCGCTAGATCTGCGGCTGTTTGACGATAGACTTCCTTCCCGATTAATGTGTCTAGATCTTGATGCCTACCGTCGCTACGTTCGGGTGTAGCACTCAATCCCAGTCGATAAGGTGCGATCGAGTATTCAGCAACTACCCGATAAAAATCCGTCGGTAAATGATGGCACTCATCACAGATCAATAAACCATATAAATCACCCAACGATTCGATTTGAATCGCCGCACTATCATAAGTAGAAATTAAAATCGGCGATCGATCGCGAGAACCACCACCGAGCAAACCAATTTCTGTCCCTGGAAAAGCCGTCAATAACTGGGCATACCACTGGTGCATCAAATCGATCGTCGGTACCAGAATCAACGTGCTGCGGGGGGTAGCAGCCATCGCAAGCTGGGCGACTAGAGTTTTACCTGCTCCAGTCGGCAACACGACTACACCTTGCCTTCCAGCTTGTTTCCAAGCTAGTAGAGCCGCTGCTTGATGGGGATAGGGTTCGAGGCTGAGTTGGGAGTTCAATTCGAGCGATCCAAAAGCTTTCGCCTTATCGATGAAATCGGTATTCTCTTGCTGGAGCACCTCGATGATTTCGCGATAATTAATCCCTGGAATCCGAAACTTCTCAACGCGATCGTCCCACGTCGCATACTCCATCCAGCCCCTACCCTTTGGTGGTGGATGCAAAAGTAATGTTCCGCGATCGTAAGTGAGGATTGGCACTCTCGCCATAATTTAGTCAAAGTGATGCACATCTTATCCTAGCGCAACCTTTGCCTATCTCACATCTTGTATAAAAACAAAAATACTAGTATTTAGAGGGTAGAGGGTAGAGGGTAGGGGTTAAGCTCATGTAGATCGCTGTAGAACCTAATACCTAACACCTAACTCGCATAAGTCATTTTTGCAGCAACTTCAGTCAACCACTCATTTTGCCCGACGGCAAGTGCAATTGCCATCCCAGCCGAAGCAGTGGCAGGGAAACCTTTTTCGGTAAACTTGTAGTTGATATGGTTGGCGATCGACCACACAAACACCGAAATCCCAAATACCAGAAATAACGTAATTACAAACGTCAGTGCCAAAATCTGGCTATCTCCCTGACTGGCATCTGCAACCCAGATCTTTGTCCAATGCGATGCAATTGTCCAGATAAATACTCGACTCACACACGCAATATATCCCCCAATAAAATAAGATATCATTCCAGGTATATATTCCATGTGTCGTAGATAGTTTGTGAATAGTAATTAGTTGCTTACTAGTTACTATTCCCTACTTCCAAGCTACTATCTCCATCGATCGCGTTCTAGATCGTAGATCGCTTTCTCCCAATGCCAGTCGGCAGATTTATCTGGATATCTGCGGCGAGATTGTAAAATCAGGCGATTGGCTGTATTTCGATCGCCACCTAGTAGTTTTAATAATTTACGTTCTAGCTGAGGGTGTTGTGGTTGAATCTTGCGGTTGGCATTAATTCGTTTAGCTCTGGGAAGTTGATGGCGTTGAAGCCATGCGAAAAACAATAGACAACACCCTAAAGAAATCGCGATCGCAGCACCAGTCATACAAATTTAAAGTTTAAAGCTGAAGATTAAATACTAATGCTTTTGATAATACAACTGAAGATTTAGTTCTTACTCCGTGAAATTACTGAAGTTTTTAGTAGCGATCGTTAGCCATTGGGGGTATCCACTAGAAATCATCGGTGTAGATGTCAAGCATGGATAGCTGTAAAGCAGCGATCGCACCAATGGCAAAAACTGTCGATCGATACTTATATTATCACCTAAATATTCACAGGCGATCGTCCACCAAGGTTGTCGCAGGTGTAATTGAGTTATTTCGATGGCTGCGGCATTTTTTTGGGGTGTGGTAATCGATGTTAGTTCGATCGGCTCCTCAAACTTTACTTGATAAAATCGTTGGTAACGAACTTTATCAACTTGAATCCAACCTTGTTTCCCAACTTCTGGCGGGCGTGCTGGATCGTTACAAATCCACTTTGTCCACTGCTCTACCTGAGTAGAGCCAAATTTATCGAGATCGAACGTCCCTAATTGCTGCTGACGATGTTTGACTTCTAGATTACCTTGACGGATTTTCAAACCGATCTCAGGAGAATTAGATTGAAGATAAAAATCAGCGCGAGAATCGGGTGCTGCTAGTGGCTCACCCAATGTATTAAACCATTTCAAGATCTCATCTGGTAGAATCCCTATGTAAAACCACCGCGCTTCAATTGTTTGAATATCCATTTATTTACCATTTATCTAGTCCACGATCTTTCGTAATGCCTTCATCTGCGATCGCCGTTTCTTTTCCTCCAATCTTCGCCGATTTTGTCCTTGGCTGGGCGTTCTCAGCTTCCGAGGTAGTACGACTACTGCGACGCTCAAAATTAACGATCGCAACCTGTCAAAAGCTTCCGCCCGATTGCGCTCTTGGCTGCGGTGTTCCTGAGATTTGATCACAACTACACCTTCAGTAGTAATCCGTCGATCTCGCAATTGGATCAGCCGCTCCTTGTATCGATCGGGTAATGACGATGCGACAATATCGAATCGCAAATGAATTGCAGTGGCTACTTTATTGACATTTTGACCGCCCGCACCTTGCGATCGAATGGCACTAATATCGATTTCACTAATTGGAATACTAATGTTTTTAGAAATCTCGAACATGATTTAGTTTAAATATTCTGATGAGCACTAACAATAGCCGAACTGACGCAGCATATTAGTTGAGATTGACAATCCTTGTTTAAGTAATATTTCTAGATATTCTTCAGCCGATTTTGGTGGATTCTTCAATCGCTGACAACAAGCTTTAGCACTAGCCAATACAGCAGAAGAGTTAGCCTCGATGAGATCGCTAATAAATCGATCTGGATGCTGTGCTTCAACTTCATACTTTTCCAAAATTGAGGCAGGAAAATCTTTTAGGTTAAAGGTAATGATATAGTTCGCTTTAGCGACAATTGCTGCGGCTAGAACGTGTCGATCGTCAGTATCTGGTAACTCCAAACTAGGGATGATATATTCATACTCAAACACCAGAGCATCCTCAACAGCAGCATTCATCATTGCTCTCGTGCGATTTAGTTGCGCCACAGTTAGATCGGGACGATTTTTGAGCACATTTCGCGTCCATTCATCATGAATTTTATCTGTCCAACGTGCCTGAAACAATCCTGTCAGAGCCAGTTGCATCAACAAGTCTCGTAAAGGTGCGGGATATAAGATACAGGCATCATAAATCACCGTAAAATTAGATTCCATTAGGTGTTCTAATATCCCATTTCTAATTCCTGAGCCTGTGTTACGAGTTCGTCAAGAGCTGCTGACTGTCGCCGATCGCTTTGCTGCTTGTATGCTACCAGATCGGTGTACAGAACTCGCCGATGTTTACCCACCTGCCGATCGGAAATATCGCCATTTTCTAGCAACTTGATGAGATAAGGATGAGAGACATTGAGTAAATTTGCAGCTTCTTGAGTAGTAAGTTCCGCATGGATGGGGTTGAGTGTAATGGCATCCCCAGCGGCGATATGAGTCAGGATATCAACTAGTAGATGAAGAGCGGTTGCGGGAATGACTACTTCTTGTTCGCTACCATCTGCGGCTGTCACTCTAAATGTTTGAGTAGTTTTCCCAGGGCTGAGATAAGTTGACAAGGTGCGGCTACTTTCCGCTGATAGCTTTATCTCAGCCTCCGTCGGGATACTGGGGTCATAATTTGCGATCGATGCCATAATTTTGATATTTACCCATCACATGACGGTACATATCTTAAATATACAAAACAAACGAAGTAATCGCAAGAGAGTCAATATTCGACGATCGAGATTCACTTATTATCCTTAGTATTACCCATCAAATAAAGTAATGCCATCCGAATCGCGACACCATTGTTTACCTGTTCGGAAATCAAACTCAAATCTGGATCGTCCATCAGATCTGAGGTGATTTCTACACCGCGATTTGTCGGCCCAGGATGGAGAATTTTGACATCTGAATGGCATAATTTCAAGCGTTCTCGCGTAATTCCATAATGTTGATGGTACTCGCGCAAGCTAGGTAATAAATGGTCGGTCATCCGCTCTTGTTGTAGCCGCAATGTCATCACAAAATCAGCAGCTTGTAAAGCAGGTTCGAGTTGCCAATGGATGAATAAATTGGATTTGTCGATGCCTGTGCGTGGCTCTTGGCAATAGTCGGCAAATTCAGCGGGGAGTAGTGTTGGTGGGGCGACTAGATGGACTTGAGCACCGCTGGCTGTGAGACTCCAGATATTCGATCGAGCTACCCGTGAATGTAAAATATCCCCAACGATCGCGATTTTCTTGTCTTTGAGTAATGATAAACGCGGATCGATCGGATCGATCGTCGCACAAATTGTCAGTAAGTCTAATAATGCCTGAGAAGGATGTTCGTGCTGTCCGTCGCCAGCATTCAAGATCCCAACTTTCATCCCCATTGTATCTAGTGCCGTGGCGATCGCGTGGGGAACTCCGGCTTGTTTATGACGAATTACCATTAAATCGGCACCCATCGCCAGATAGGTTTTGGCAGTATCGAGAATAGTTTCGCCTTTGGTGAGTGAAGATGTCGCCGCTGCAAAATTGAGCGTATCAGCGGAAAGTCTTTTGGCGGCTAATTCAAAGCTACTACGGGTACGCGTGGAGGATTCAAAAAATAGATTGGCAACTACGCGCCCTTGGAGTGTCGGTACTTTCTTGACAGGGCGAGACAATACTTCTTTAAAGCTAGTGGCTGTCTGAAGGACTGTATCATACTCCGCTGGGGTAAAGTCTGCTAGGGATAAAACATGTCTGCGCGTCCAAGTCATGAGAGTAGGGTCTTAATTTGTACGTTGTCTTTAGGCGCAAAAGGTAATTCAAGCTCGGGAACGCAGAACTACTACCAGAGGATTTGGACTGGATAATTACAAAACAATCGATCTCTAGATACTACTGTCAAACCTTCTGCTTGCGCTTGAGAAATAAGCAATCTGTCGAAAGGATCTCTGTGGTGCAATGGTAAATCCCTCAGCACTGATAAATGATTGAGATGAATCGGTAGAATCTCCATGCCACTAGGTACAACGTAATCATTGATTACTCGATCGAGTGCAATGTCTAAATCGAGCTTGCCCAAACCCATTTTAATGGTTATTTCCCAAAGACTGGCAATACTAAGATATAAGCTATTGTCATCAGCTTCAATTGCCTGTTTTGCAGCGTCGATCAGATTTTCACTTCTTTCTACCAGCCAAATTAAGACATGTGGATCTAGCAGTAATCTCATTTACATATACTCGGCAAAATCACTCAAAGGATCGTCAAAATCTGCTGCCATCCTAACTTTTCCCCGCAGACAACCAAACAAATCTTGACGACTTAATTTATTTGTTGGCGATGGATCTGGTTGTTGCTGCAATCTGGCAATGACGCTAGCAACAACTTCTAATTGTTCTGCTGGATCTAGTCGAGTGATATCTGCCAAAATTTGTTCTAGTAAGGTACTCATAAGTAAACCTCAATTCTATCGGTATTATACGATATCACCAAATCCGATTACCTCCGGTACGCTTGGCGAACGCCCTACCTCGATCGTCTACAGGTGCAAAACATTACTACCGATCGTAATTAAAGACAGAAAGAGAATAAACCCGATCGTATCTAATAATGTCGTCACTAACGGCCCACTAATTAGAGCTGGATCTAGATTGAGTAGTTTGAATCCCATCGGTAGCAACGTCCCCAGTGTCACGGCAATCACCGAATTCGTTGCCATTACAATACCTGCTACTACTGCCACCCAGCGTTCGCTGGGCGGTGTCCAAATCAGTGCCAGCAGGATCATGGTCAAACCGAGTCCGATCGCTGTTCCTAGCCCTGCTAATACCTCTTTGCCGAGAATTTCGAGTGTATCGCCAGGGGTGACTTCACCGACACCGAGGGAACGGATCGTAACGGTTAAAGCTTGGGTACCAACTGCGCCACCAGTATTGGAAAATAGTGGCATGATCACGGCGAGTACTGGCACTTTAGCGATCGTGTCTTGGAAGGGGGCGATCGAACTAGATGCACCGATATATAATGCCATAATTCCTAGCAACCACGGCAGCCGATTTTGCAATTTAGTCCAAGGGGGGGATAGGGAAGAATCTTCACCACTACCCACCCCAGCAAGTTTTTGGATATCTTCGGTGGCTTCTTCTTCCAAGATATCGATGACATCATCGATCGTGATGATACCAACCAATCGATCCTCGCGATCGACTACAGGCACGGCGATCAAGTCATACCGCTGCATTTGCCTAGCGACATCTTCTTGGGATGTTTCGGTATATGCTTTGATTACTCGATCGCTCGCGATATCCTTAATTAAGGCATCCGGCAACGTAAATACCAATTGCCGCAACGATACTACCTGCATCAGCTTGCGGCTATCGTCAGTGATATAGGCGTAGTAGACTGTCTCTTTATCGCGATCGCTTTGTTTGATTTTTGTCAAAGCTTCGCCGACTGTCAAACCCTGACGCAGCCGCACGTATTCGGTCGTCATCACCCGTCCAGCAGTATCTTCAGGATAGCCGATAATCGTCGCGGTCGCCGCACGTTCTTCGGGACTGAGTTGGGTTAATAATCTTTTTACTACCCCTGCTGGTAACTCGTCAAATAATGCCACGCGATCGTCGGGACGCATGGCTTCGATAATCTGGGAAACTTGAGTAGCGTGGAGTGCCTCGATCAACTCTTCTTGAATCTCGGTGGGGAGATATTCAAATACATCGATGGCACAACCCTTTGACAATAACCGAAAAGCGATCGCGCGACGCTCTCTAGGCAATTCACTAATATAATCACCAACATCTACCGCTGGTAAATGATTTAGTTCCAACTTGAGTTGATTCAAGTCGGTGATTTCAGACAATTCGATCGAACCTTCTCGATTTAGCATAAAACCTCCTAGCCTCCTCCTTCCTGGGAGACTAGCTCGTCAGATTCTAGAGAAGATGGTTACTTTATTAAAGCAGATGGACTGTAGTCCACAATGTACATAGAAATTACTACCGATATTTTAATAAAAATTTAAGCTCGGTATCCCTATCGTAGCTCTGGATGCGTCAAAATCGCAATGTTCAGTTTGTAGTAACAAAAAATTCGCGAAAGGAGCCAAAGCTAGGGATTATTGGCGAAGTATTGAATAAACAGTTTAAGATCGATAAATAATCTCCGATCGGATCGCGATTTTCTCCAGGATCGGTACACCATTATCATTCATGTCTCAACCGATCGAAGTCACCACTCATATTATCTTCCGCGATCTGTTGCGAAATCAACCAGCGATTGTTGATTGGAATCATCATTTGACGATGGCTCGATTAGTCGCCCGCGCCTTCCGCACATCCAAATCGTTACTGATTCAGACGGGGATCGCTACTCATCGATTGGAGGGCAAGTATCGGCTCAGTTATCTGATTCCCGCGCTGCTCTGGCATGAATCTGTCACTATCGCCATTCCTCAAGCTTTTCAAGCTCGATTAATTGAGACAGAATTACCTCAACTCCAGCAATGGTTGGGCACATCTAAGCCAGTCTATTGTGGAGACTCTCCACCGCCTGGATTTAACGGCTTGTGGATAACAGATCCTCAATCTTGGTTGAGTCTACAATTAGATCCTAACGTCTCAGTAGTAACTAATCCGATCGCGATCGATGGTGCGGATGAATTGAACAATTGGGCACAAGAATTACTAACTTTCAGGCTGAATCCGCAAGATTGGGATAGTCTCCGGCTGAGTCAGCCAGCAAATGTTTGGGATAAAATTATCGACATCAAAATTAGCTTGATGGCGGCGTTATGGAAACGTCCGATCGATCCGTATAATTGCTATCTATTAGATGAGAGCGATCGATTAATTATCGATTCATTGAGCAAACTACTTAGTTCCGAACTACCAGCTAATTGGCAGCGTTTTTATCTAGATTTATCTAAAAAAGATCGATTACTCTTAGCCGAAATAAATCGAACTCGTGGTACATTTACGCTAGCGATCGCTCCAACAGATTTAGTTGCCGAACTTACCCCCATTTGGGAGCGTCAGCCATCGATATTAATTACCAGTTCGGTAGACTTAAACACCAAAGCGATCGGTTATCGTCAAGAACTAGGGCTAGGTGAAATGACTTCAGTTAAATTTCCACTCAATCGACAAACCGATCTATTCAAACTATACATCCCGCGCTGGATGCCGATGCCCAATACTAGCAAATTTCAGCCAGTATTAGTTAGCGAAATCAAACATTTATTAAACCTGATTAACGATCGTCCCAAATTTGTCGTAATTTTAATCCAGGATACCCCGCTCAAAGCTCAACTAGCGGCTATTCTCGCCGCCGAATGGGGCACTAGAGTCCAAGTCGATCGAGCCGACCTTACCGAGGCAAATATCCTCGTCTGTGGGTGGGAATTTTGGCAACAACATCAAGACGATCTGCCGACACCAGAATTGATGATTATTGCTACCTTACCGATCCCTTCACTCGAAGATCCTTTAGTTGCGGCTAAAGTAAGCTTTTACAAACAACAGAAACAGGACTGGTTTCGGCTATATTTATTACCAACTGGTTTGAGAATTTTGCATCGCGCGATCGCCCCGATTCGATCGTCTCATGGTGTTGTCGCAATTTTTGATAATCGGATCGATCGCCGGATCTATGGCAAACAAGTATTAGCCGCACTCAATCCCAACATTCGGATTAATTATCTAGATTTAAGTTGGCTTGATTCTGCATAGTAGATGCTCCGCTTGGCAAAATATCAAACCCAATCGATGCGCTTTTCAACCACGCTCGCTCGTTGGTAATAATGGTAATCTCGTGCCATCCAAATGCTTTAAACCCCAAGCCGCCATCACTTTTAATACCGGACGCAGACTTTTACCCTCTTCAGTCAATTGATAATTCATCCGGCGAGAATGGTTGCTGTAGGGCTGTTTTTCGACTAAACCCAACTCCTCTAGCAACTTGAGCCGATTGGCGAGGATATTCGTGGAGATTCCCTCTGGCGAATCCAAAAACTCTTCAAATCGCTGCTTGTCAAAAAACATCATGTCGCGAATTATGAGTAGCGTCCAGCGATCGCCGATGAGGTCTAAAGTACAGGAAACAGGGCAAGGGGAACGTCTGGGTGGTGTCATTTTATCAAAATTGACTGGAGTGGCGAGCGAAATTTAAGGTACTTAATTGCATTTTACAAGTTATTTCTGGTAAGGTTAATTTTAACTTGCAATCTAAAACTTACTTATGAGCCAAATCGAGCAGCTTAAACCATTAGAGGTAGAATTATACCTACCTGTGAGAACTTATGATATTGACTTTGCGGGGATTGTCAACAATATTGTGTATGTCCGCTGGCTCGAAGATCTGCGGCTAGAAATGCTGAGTCGGTTTTTGCCACTAGAAGAACTACTTCAAAATGGAATCGCACCGCTGATATTACAAACCAAAATTGATTATAAACAAGCACTTCAAATGACCGATCGACCGATCGGCAAAATGTGGGTAGAATCCTTAGCATCATTACGTTGGATTGTGAGTGCGGAAATTGCGATCGCAGGTAAAATATCTGCCATCGCCCAGCAAACAGGCATCTTCATCAACCTAGAAACTAAAAAGCCGATCCGTATTCCAGCACAGTTGCAGCAGCAGTATGATGAGTCAGTATCTCGATCTATTTGAGGGTGAGCAAGAGATCCGATCTCAGATGTTTAGGCTGCTTTGATTTGAGTACGTCTTCCCAATACCACACAGACAATTACTGCTGCGGCAAAACCTACTGTTTCGATTGTTAATAGACAATTGCGCTAAAATGTACATATAGATAAAGTCTCCCATATGCACACCTACACCCTATCAGAGGCACGCAACCGCCACGGTGAAATCTTCGATCGAGCAGCCACAGAGCCAGTACTACTTACAAAACAATCTCGTCCCAGCCACGTTCTACTGTCAGCCACAGCTTACACAAAATTGATTGATAAGCTGACTGAATTGGAAGACGCTGTTTGGGGTCAAAAAGCCACAGAAGTATCTAAAGCAGAGATGGTGGGAACCGAAGTATTTACCAATGCGCTGACGAAAATAGCTAATGGCGAAGCTTGATGGTTTGGGTACCATGCTGGAATTTTTGCGTGGGTTGGCTCCAAAAATCTCTAACCAAATTGCCAAAAAGGTTCTGGCTCTAAATATCGATCCCCGTCCCGCTGACAGCGAACATCTCAAAGGGTATCCAGATTTTTACCGAGTAGACAGTGGCGAGTATCGGATTATCTACCGTTTTATCCCTGAAGAAGATCTAGTCGAAATCCTTCTCGTTGGTAAACGTAATGACGATGAGGTATACGAACAATTCAAACGGTTGATGGGATAAATATTGATAGTTATCTCGATTTATTTGCAAAATCATGACATCATTCAGCTTAAATATCGAAGTCACATTCATTGATGATACTACTGATGAGTCGCTGGGTGTGACTCAAATTCCAGCCAACGATCTGCCAGATTTATTTGAACGAGACACAATCATCAACCTCAGCGGCGCAGACTGGAACGTGCTCAATGCGCGACCAAAAACTCGCGCCCAATATACAAAATCCAAGCACCTGATCTTATGGATTAGTCGTGTCGATCGAGTCAATCCTGACGATATTCTCTACAGTTTGCCATCGATCTGTGCGGTAGTTCCAGAAGTAAATAATCGATCGCTTTCAGGTAGTGAATTAACGATCGCTGAAGATGATTGGCGGCAATTTGAATTAGTTTCTCATCAGCTAGCTGATAAAGTTGATAAAGAGATCGCCAAAATTCAACTAATTCATGAAACCGCTACTGCTGGCGATGGCTGGCGATCGATTCATCTTCGGAAAAAACCAGCAATCCCGATCGTCAGTAATATTGCTTTAACCCATCTCGCAAATATTCTGAAAGTGTCTGCCAAATCTACAGGCATTACTTATCATGGTTCACAGTCACAAATTGCCAATGGTTACTCATTTCAATTGAATGATGACTTTTCGGTATACGGAGTGGCTCCAGATAGCAAAGTCCAGGTAATTGCGATCGGTCAAGATTCAAATATATCCGCCAATGACAAATCGATCGAACGGCTCCAGCAACTCGCTCGTGAATTAAACCTCGATTTGGTACACTGGTGTCGTTGTGTTAGGGTCAATCCAGACGATCCATTATTCGCATCCCTACTCGCCGATCTTGACTAACTTTATGCCTCCTCAACGTATTCCACCGCAATCAGGGCAAGAATCAGTCTGGGACTATCCACGCCCCCCACGCCTAGAAAAAGTCGATAAACGAATTCAGATCGTCTTCAATGGCGAAACTATCGCCGATACCACTGCGGGTTATCGCGTCCTCGAAACCAGTCACCCGCCCGTTTATTATTTGCCACCCGCAGATATTCAGATGCAGTACTTGCAAGCGACTACGCGCGGCTCTTTTTGTGAATGGAAAGGAAATGCTCTCTACTACCACGTCATCGTCAAGGATAAACGCCGCGAAAATGCAGCGTGGGCTTATCCCACACCGACTGAAAACTTTCGATCGATCGCCAATTACTTAGCCTTCTACGCCCAATTCATGGACGCTTGCTATGTAGACGGCGAACTCGTGACACCGCAGCCAGGCGAGTTCTACGGTGGTTGGGTGACTAAAAATATTGTCGGCCCATTTAAGGGTACCCCTGGTAGCTGGGGCTGGTAAGTCACCACTAGACTATCTCGATCTAATTAGATGTGTATCTAATTAGATCGAGATAGTCTAGCGATCGTTCCTTGGGGCATAAATGATAAGTCTTTATATGTACCATGCCAATTAATATATTCTAAATCTACAAACCAAGCTGGAACATCCTGAGCTTCCGCTAATGTTCTAGCGATCGATCGAAAGCGGACTTCATTAACAGCAGTGAAGATAACCCATTACTTCTTTTGGATGGTAAAACTCGACCAAGCTAAAAATTTCTGTGCTTATTTAGAAAAACATCGTCACCGAATTGTTAATTATTACTATTTACAAGCTAAACAAGTTTGGGCGATCGGTTCTGGCTCAGTTGAGTCTACGATTAAACAGATCGATCGACGATCTCAAATCTCTGGGGCACAGTGGAAATCTGAAAATATTCCTCAAGTTCTAGCTTATCGCTGTGCCTACCTCAACGGATTAATTTGCGATCGCTAAATAAAAAGTGGGATGCTCCCATTGCCAGAGCCAAGAGCTATCACCGTATAGCTATTTCGATCGACTCTACTACTTTCAGATATAGAACCCATTTGAGATCTTCTATTGAGAAGCTAATCGGTATACGAAGAGAACTTGGGGGTGGCGATTTTCCTAGTGTGGGCAGAACCCGGATCTGGGGGTACCGACCCCCAGACCCCCCGTTGAGAGCAGGGCTGATCTATTGGAAAAAGAATAATGCTAAAACCCAATTGTTTCGTTTAACTTCCATCTACATTCGATCGAGACTTAACGACAGAAAAGGGTTAGAGCGGTTTTTCTCTGGTGGATGGATCAGCCCTGCCCGTTGAGAGGCGGAACGCCGCCCCTCAAACTCCCCCGCGTATGGATGGCGTGTGTGAAGCTTGGAGCGGCATTCACTCTACTCTAGATTGTAGTTGTAAGTTGCTTGACTAGAATTTAGTCTCGGCATAAATCTCACCAATATCTGTCCATCGATTTCTCCTGAGAAGATCTCAAATGGGTTCTATAGATCGGCTACTACATAAGGAGGCAAAATTAGTGGATCGACTACACTAGTTAGATAAGCGACGTTTTCGGGGGAAGCTACCCCCGAAAACGTCGCGTAAGAATACCAAGTTTTCTTTGAGCGAATCTCGATTAATCGAAGAGTGATATATGGTGCCTTCTCTGTCCCAGAACCCA
>NZ_JBGSQZ010000259.1:0-29011 GCF_041737865.1 Chamaesiphon sp. | reverse complement strand
TAGCAACTGTTCTAATTGAGTGATGACGTTCTAAATGTGCCGCAACTATTTTTTCTCGAAGATCGATTGAAGCTGGTTTCATTATCAAATATATTTTTACTACCCTTTAGTGTACCTCATAACTAGCAGAAGTGCTGTATGTAGCTGATGTTGGATTTCAGATCCGAAAAGATGCAACAGGCGGTGGTGCTGTCATTTCAACGGAAATGATTCAGATTCTTCACGATCTAGGAATGGAAGTATATTTATCTGAATACGGAGATTTTAGTGGTGTGGAATAAATATTCGGTACAATAAATATCTTTAAATAATATATTCAGATGTAAAAAAAGAAGTCCGAATTTGAAAATTCGGACTTCTACTTATATGACGGTGCTAATTAATCAACCTGTACAGCTTTGACATCCACTGGAGCGTCTTCAACTGGTGTTGTTGTAGATGTTGCTTTGTCAGATCTAGTATTTTGTGACTGTAATTTTTCTTTGGCAATTTGGGAAACTTCAGCAATCAGCAGCGAGATGATAATCCCATCATCTAACCAACCAATCACAGGGAAAACATCAGGAGATATATCGATCGGGCTGACCAGATATAGTAGAGAACCAGCTACTACCCACCATCGATATTTGGGATTACGTAGCAAGTCGCGATACCAGTTATAAATCGATTGGATAGAAAAGTTCATATCGGCTTCCTTAAGTCTATTTCTGAGTTATTTCTATCATCTCAGATTGGCATAAATTTGATAGGTGTGGAAAACTGATATTTTTGTCGTATCGTCCACACCTTTCTAGGCTTTAGGCTTTAGGTGTTAGGCTTTAGGGATTGGAAGGCTTTAGGCTTTAGGGATTAGAAGGTTTTAGGTTTTAGGGCTAGAAAAGTAGGGTGGGCAGTGTCTTGTCTCCCTAAACCCTCGGCAAAGCCGAGGAGCGGGAGCCGCTGCCCACCGTCTAGTTTATCGGCAACTGAATTTAGATACAAAAGGTTTAGGTTGCGAGTGTTCGGGCTTGTTTAATCATGGAGATTAGGACTTGGTGAGCGTCTTCGGAGTCTGTCAGTTCGCGATCGAATGGTATCCGTAGACTGACATTTTCGCCATCGACTAGAGCAGTCAGATCCATACCTAAGGGATCGATCGCACTCATGGCAGCGGTAGCGGCGGTAGGGGCTTTGCCGTAGACGTGGGCATAGGTAAGGACTGCGGACGCATGATCGTCGTTCATGTGCTTGCAAATGCGATCGCTGATTTCGGGAGTAATGGGATCTGCCATAGTATTTTGGTTTAATGGGTGAAAATATATTTCGATCGTACCGCAAACAGCCACTCTCTAGGTCAAAACTGACGTTCCTGTAGATCTATTGTTATTCTTTGAGTAGATCGATCGCTCATGGATAACGTTTGGAATCACCCTGCTACCATAATAAAGAGTGCCAAAGTTTTGAGTCAGACATGAATAGTACCTCCCACCCCCTTCAAAGATTGTTAGCTTATGGACGACAAGATCGCGGACGAACTTGGCAAGCTGCGATTTCATCAGTATTTAATAAACTATGTGATGTCGCTCCAGAAATTCTGATCGGGATCGCTGTCGATGTTGTCGTCAAAAAGCAAGATTCCTTCCTCGCAACATTAGGAATTAAAAATGTCGAGCAGCAACTAATTATCCTCACAATTATTACCGTTGTCGTGTGGGTACTAGAATCCCTCTCTCAATATATCTATACTAATCTCTGGCGCAATCTTTCCCAAAAAATTCAGCACAATCTCCGGCTCGACGCCTACGGACACATCCAACAGTTAGAATTGGCATACTTTGAAAATCAAAGTACTGGTAATCTGATGGGGATTTTGGGTGATGACATCAATCAACTAGAGCGGTTTCTAGATGTCGGAGCTAATGAAATCATTCAAGTAGTTACTAATGCGATCGTTATCGGTGGTGTATTTTTCGTACTGGCTCCATCATTGGCTTGGTGGTCGATCGTCCCAATTCCGATTATTATTATCGGCTCGATTTTGTTTCAAAAGAAACTCGCACCCTACTATGCCAATGTGCGCGAAAAAGTCGGCTTGCTAAATGGGCGACTGGCTAATAATCTAGGCGGAATTACCACGATCAAAAGCTTCACTACCGAAGCTTTTGAACTCGATCGCGTCCGCGCTGATAGCGAAGCCTATCGCCAGAGCAATCGGCGCGCGATTAAAGTTAGCGCGGCATTCGTACCATTAATTCGGATGGCAGTTTTATTTAGCTTTACGATGACACTCTTGCTCGGTGGCATCGCCGCTGTAAATGGTCAATTGGGTGTTGGTACTTATAGCATCCTAATTTATCTGACTCAGCGGTTACTGTGGCCGCTAACGCGCTTGGGTGAGACATTGGATCTCTATCAACGCGGGATGGCTTCGACCGATCGGGTGATGGATTTATTGGATACCCCGATCGCGATCGATTCTGGAACACTATTTTTACCACAAGTACGCGGTGATATTGAGCTAAAGGATGTCACTTTTGCCTATCCCGATCGCTCGACTGTTGTCAAAGAATTGTCACTAAAAATTCCTGCTGGACAGACGATCGCGATCGTCGGTGCGACAGGTTCGGGTAAAAGTACGTTAGTAAAACTCTTACTCAGGCTCTATGAAATTCAGTCGGGAGAGATTACTTTAGACGGTATTAATATTCAGGATCTACATCTAGCCGACTTACGCAGATCGATTGGGTTAGTCAGTCAAGATGTGTTTTTATTCCACGGTTCTGTGCGGGAAAATATCGCTTACGGTAGTCCTGATGCAACTTTAGATGAGGTAATCGCCGCTGCTAAAATTGCCGAAGCTGATGAATTTATCGATCTCTTACCGGAGCATTATGATACGATTGTCGGCGAAAGAGGACAGAAATTATCTGGGGGACAACGCCAACGGATTGCCATCGCCAGAGCGGTTTTAAAGAACCCGCCGATCTTAATTCTCGATGAAGCGACATCGGCTGTGGATAATGAAACCGAAGCCGCAATTCAAAGATCGCTCGATCGCATTACACTCGATCGCACTACAATTGCGATCGCGCATCGTCTCTCGACAATTCGCAACGCTCACTGTATTTATGTCATGGAACGTGGCAAATTAGTCGAAGCTGGTACTCACGATGAGCTGCTGGCTCTCGATCGGCTCTATGCTGGGTTATGGAATATTCAACAAAATGCTAAAGTTCTCACTTGAGAGGAGATTTAGAGGACTGGATCTTAATCTTCCGCTTGAGGATTAATCCTGCCCCCAGTGTGCCAAAGAGACCTAGTGTGTAAGACGGTTCTGGTACAGATGTTGATTGTGCTACAGGTAAGAAGAAACCGCTAATTTCACCATCAATGAAGGTGGCTGAATGAATGTTTAAATAAGCTGTCCCTGCTTCCAAGCTTGAAGTCAGTGCTGCTTGAGCACTTGCGGCTGTCCCACCACTTGCTGTGCGAAAATCTGTGTTGTAAGAACTGTTTTGTGTTAGATCGAACAAATTGTCATAGCTACCACTCTTCACTCCCAACGGAAAATTAGGCAAGCCAGTTACAACTCCACCAGTACCAGTAAAAGCTACTGTAGTTGGACCGTGGATATGAGGGTTTGTTGTGTTTCCAACTAATCCACTAAATGTCACCTGTAGCCTCAGTGTATTAGCGATATTATCGAGTGCTAATAATGCTGTTCCTGTCCCTGGCGAAGTGTTTGGGGGAGACTGATTCGGTCCAGTCAGATCGGCGGTAAAACTCAATATGGCAGCCTGTGATTGACTTGCAGGGGCTATAGCAACGATTGTCGTTGCTGCGAGATAGAAGCTGGTAAGAAGGAATTTCATAGAAAATTTTTGCTCGGGGGATACAGCTAATCTGGATAAAGGAACACTTAGTTTCTTTATCCAGATTGTAGTCGATTAGAGCAACATTGTGTCTCTAGTTTTCCCTTTCGACAAATTTACAATTTTGTCAGCTTTTTTGAGGCAGCTTTACAGCAACTCAGATCGATCCTCTAGCACGAAGTATGAATTACTTGGCTACTCTACATATAGTCTGGCATCGCTTCCGCAGCATCCTTCTTGGAGCCAAGGAGATCTAGACTATCAACTTTGATCACTGGGCGGGAGCGTTCGGTACCTGTAGCTTTATCGATCCAGGTTTCAACTTCGAGAGAGCCTTTAACGCCGATTTGACTACCTTTTTTAGCATAGTTTTTGGCAATCTCGCCAGTTTTACCCCAGATCTTGAGGTTAAACCAGTCGGGCTGATCTTGATTTTTGCTCCGACGATTGACAGCTAGAGTCAGCGTACACACACATTTCCCCGAACCCTCGAACCATTTGAGTTCTGGATCGCCACCAACTCTTCCAACCAGATGAACAACATTAAGACTCATAGTAAGTATAGTAGTTATGTACCTTATTCTACCTCAAGATGGCGATCGCTGTACCCCGCTTTATGGCGGGTTTTGGTAAAGATTTAGAACGAGCGTCTAGATTAAATGAGCTAAAATTGAGACGATCGCACATTCAACAGAGCGGTAGAGCGCAAAGTTAGCTAAAAATACTATCAAAAAACTCGATCGATTCAAGTAACGAAGCAACAAAAATATCGATTTCCTCTTTGGTATTGTAAAAGTACAAACTCGCCCGCGCCGTTGATTGAGCCTTAATAAACCGATGCAATGGCTGAGTGCAGTGGTGTCCCGCCCGAATGGCAATTCCGGCTTGATCCAACATCGTCGAAAGATCGTGAGGATGCACGTCACCAGAAGTGAAAGCAGCTAGCGCAGCGCGTTCTTTGGGTGGTTTGGGGCCATATATTTTAATTTGAGGAATATTCATTAACTTCTCAAATAAATAGGTATTCAACTCAACTTCATAAGCATGAATTTTATCCATCCCAATGTTAGTTAAATAATCCACCGCCGCACCTAACGCGATCGCTTCAGCAATAGCAGGCGTACCAGCTTCAAACTTGTGCGGTAAATCTGCATAAGTAGCATTTTCTAGAAATACATCAGCGATCATTTCACCACCACCTAAGAACGGAGGCATCGATCGCATCAAATTTAATTTACCGTACAAGAAGCCAATCCCAGTCGGGCCACACATTTTATGCCCCGATACTGCCAGCCAATCACAATCCATGTCCTGAACATCTAACGGCATATGTGGCGCACTTTGGCAAGCATCAATTAATACTTTTGCGCCATACTGATGCGCTAGTCCGATAATATCTTTGACAGGATTGATGCACCCTAATGTATTGGAAACATGGACGATCGATACTAGTTTTGTTTTATCATTAACTAGTGATTGATAGTGTCCAAAATCAAACTCTTCTTCTGGCGTAAGTTGAACGAACTTTAACCGCGCACCTGTTTTTTGAGCGACTAATTGCCACGGAATGAGATTGCTATGATGTTCCATCACTGATAGAATGACTTCATCACCACGCTGGAGATTGCTCAATCCCCAACTGTAAGCAACTAAGTTAATTGCTTCAGTAGCATTGCGCGTGTAGATAATCTCTTGCGAAGAAGCAGCATTGACAAATTTGGCAATCTTTTCTCTGGCACCTTCATAAGCATCAGTGGCTTCAGCACTGAGCGTATGTACGCCGCGATGAACGTTGGAATTATAGTGACTATAGTAGTGTTCGAGGGCGTGAATGACAGCATGAGGTTTATGGGAAGTTGCGGCATTATCTAGATATACCAACGGCTTACCATGCACTTCGCGATGGAGGATCGGAAAGTCTGCCCGAACTCGATCCGCAATAGTTAAGGTATCATTCTCTCTAGTTTGAATAAAAGTCATATCACCAGAATTTCCTGTAAGATTTTGGATTAGTCGTAGAATCGGGCTTTCTCTAGTCATTGCTTACCAGTGTTTAGTTAGCTTTAAATGCTTTTACTGCTGCGGCTAGTTTTTTATGGACTGAAGCGACGGGAACACGATCGATTATTTCTGCAGCAAAAGCGTTAATTAGTAATATTTTAGCTGTTTCGACATCTAAACCCCGACTCTGGAGATAAAAGATCTCGTCGTCTTCGAGTTGGCTGACTGTCGCTCCGTGGGAGCATTTGACGTTATCAGCGGTGATTTCGAGCTGAGGCTTGGTATCGATGCGCGCTCTAGGTGATAGTAGAAGATTCCGATTTAGTTGCCCTGCATTGGTTTGTTGGGCGGCTTGGGGCACGAATACTTTACCGTTGAAAATCGCATGAGCGCGATCGTCTACGATACACTTATGCAGTTGATTGGTAATCCCGTGGGGCTTGGTGAGGGCGATGACGCTGTGAGTATCCGATTCTTGTTCGCCATTTACCATCGTCAAACCATTGAGGTAGGTTTCAGTCTGCGCGCCGATTTGGAAGATTTCCCAGTTGTGGCGGGAGAGTTTACTACCAAACTCGATCGAGTTACCAGTATAAGCACTATGTTCGGATTGCGAAACCGCTGTTTTGCCGATATGGATGGCGGCGATATCTTCGGTTTGGATGCGAGTATGGTTGAGCTTAGCTGCTGCACCCAACCAGATTTCAGTCACGCTGTTATTGAAGTAGGTACCGCTGGAAGCTGCTGGATGCAGAAATTCTTGGACGATAGTTGCGCTACTTCTCTGTTCTAACACGACTAGAGTACGCGGTTGAGTTGCGATTGCCGTATCATCTACGGTAGTGACAAATAATAGGTGAATTGGGGACTCGATGCTAGTATCTGGAGCCAACCAAACTACGGCTGATTCATTAAGTCCAGCAGTATTAATCGCGGTAAAGACTTCCTCACCACCAGGTTGTTTGCCGAGATAATCAGTAACGGCTAATCCAGCAGCGTTGGCTGCGGCGAGATTCCCGATAAATACGCCAGCAGGTAAATTAGCAAGGCTGGAGAGTAAAGGCGCATAGATGCCATTGATGAAGACTAAACGGCTCTGAGCAGCTTCGGGAATAGCCAAATCGTCAATACTCACAGGCGGTAGCTGTTGACTCGGTGCTGTGAAGGTTTGCTCCATCAGTGGCGATAAGTTAGTAAACCGCCATTCTTCATTCTTATTAGTAGGAATAGTCTCCTCTTGCAGATATCCAGCAGCTTGAGTACGAATATCCTGAAGTTGCGGATTTGGGGGCGGAGTGAGCGGAAGGAGTTGGGTAAGAGTTGCCGTCATTATTAGCTAATTTTAGAATCTGGTGAAAAATATCCTCCAAGGAGGGGTGCCCGTAGGGCGGGGTGGGTGAAATCTACGTAGCAAATCGAGTAATAACTGAGTTAGTTACTTAGCCCACTGTTTGAGGTTCTGTCACCCAGTCATAACCTTTTGCTTCCAATTCCAGCGCGAGTTCCTTACCGCCACTAGTCAGGATTTGCCCATTCGCCATCACATGTACGAAGTCAGGAATGATATAGTCGAGCAACCGCTGATAGTGGGTGATTACCAGCATCGAGTTATTCTGATTCGATAATTGATTGACACCGCTAGCAACAATTTTGAGCGCGTCAATATCCAAGCCAGAATCGGTTTCATCGAGAATCGCCAGACTGGGTTCGAGGATTGCCATTTGCAGAATTTCATTCCGCTTTTTCTCACCACCAGAGAAGCCCTCATTCACGCTCCGGCTAAGGAAAGCAGGGTTCATTTTGACAATCTCTAATTTATCCTGAATCAAGTCGTCAAAGTCAAATACATCTAATTCTTCCAATCCGCGATGCTTTTGACGAGAGTTGTAAGCCACCCGCAGGAAGTCGAGATTACTCACACCAGGAATTTCGAGCGGATACTGGAAAGCCAGGAATACACCAGAACGTGCCCGATCTTGCGGTTCTAAGTCAAATAAATTTTCACCTTTGTAAGTAACTTTCCCCCCCGTAACTGTATAGGCAGGATGTCCGGCGAGTACTTTAGATAACGTACTTTTCCCAGAACCATTCGGCCCCATAATTGCATGAATTTCACCAGCTTTGATTTCGAGACTTACACCATTTAAGATCTGGGTATCATCGACGTTTGCGGTAAGGTTCTCGATCGAGAGGATAACTGGACTATTAGGATTAATCATATTTATATTTTTTAATTGAGTTTTAATAATGCTCGATCGAGTTTGAATAGTCTCTTATTTTAACAGACATAGCTGAATTAGTTACTCTCGGCTTCTGTAGTCAGAGTTATACCTTCATAAATTCGCTCGATCGGGAAAGTCAGGTTTACACTTTTAAGTTCGATGTTATCCCCTGCTTGATAGTTAATAATCTCCCAACTTCCACTTTCAGTTTTGCGATAAAGATCGACCTCCATCTTCTCGGAGCCAACCAATACATAATCTTTTAAAATCGGATTTTGACGATACATTCTAAACTTACCACCTCTGTCGTAAGCTTCTGTACTTTTCGATAACACTTCAATAATTAAGCATGGATAAGTAATATATTGAGTAGTAGCTTTATCTCGATCGTCACAAGTAACACTTACATCTGGATAAGTATAGTCATTTGATTCAACGATATTCACCCGACAATCAGAATTGGCTGCCTGACAAGCACCTCCACTAAGGTGATTATCTAATAAAGCACCAAATTTCAGGGCAATTCGACTATGGTTAACAGTCCCACCAGTCATGGCATAAACTTCACCGCCGAGATATTCATGTTTTTCTAATTGTTGTTCTTCCCAAGCGAAATATTCTTCGGAAGTAAATCTTGGAGTATTATCTTTTAGAGCAACCATGATGTAGATATCTTATTTTATAGCTTTTTTAATTTATGTATTATATTTACAGATCGATATTATCCCACCTTCAACCAGTTAAATATCCCACCTACGGTCAATTTAATCGATCGAGCGAATTCAGGTACAATTAATTCAGCTTCTAGCAGATCCACTACTTGTACTTGTCGATCGGGTTGATAAACTAAGATCATCTTCTCAGCCGGATCGACTAACCAGCCTACTTCAGTACCATGCTCTAAACAATGAAGAATATTCCTATTTACTTTAGTCGTGCTTTGATCTGGAGATAAGATTTCAATTATCCAATCGGGTGCTGTTGCCACAACATTAGCAACCTCACCATCATCATCTTTAGGAATATTCTCATTCTTTAAGACAACTACATCAGGAACGATCGATCTCCCACCAAAAGTACATCTTAGTTCTGGAAATGCGATCGCTATCTTTGCTTCCATTAAAATTGAATTAATGAAAGTAAGTAGTTTCATCCTCAACAAACTATGTTTTCCTTGAGGCATTGGCTTTTGAACTATCTTCCCATCAATATATTCACTCGCAGGTTTAGTTTCTGGAAGAGCCAGAAAGTTTTCTAAAGTAAGATTCTTTACAGGTGTCACAACCATTTTAAAACTCTAATTTTGTAGGGTAGGCATTGCCCACATTTAGCTTTTGATCGAGTTCAAATATCTATCAAAATTTATAATTGGTTAGCAATGCACTCATACAGATTTATTAAGTATTAACTTAATATATTCTTTGACACATCGCCTGTTTCAACGAACTCCATCAACACTTTCATGACAACATCATATTCTGTACAAACCATTCGTGAATCCCAGAAATCACCTAGTATATCGACTCTTTCCCGATCAATAAATGTATTTGTATAAGTTCGTACATTCTGATCCTCTTCATCTTCCTCATCTAAAAGTAAAAGAAAATAGCCTTTTTCAGCACGAATCTGTAAGCTTTGAATCCCAATCTCATGGGCATGAATAATTTCAAGGTTGATCGTGCCAGCCTTGCTAGTTATTTCACTCATTACTTTTAGAACATCGTCTAAAGTTGCTTCTCGATTTGTGCCACCATGAGAAGTTGTTCCAGAGACAATTGCCCATGATAAACAAATAGGGATCATTTCTCATCTACATTTAAGGTTTTGTAGGGCAAGCATTACTCGCCCTACAAAGAAAACAATTTAACCTACAGTACCCTCTAACTTCAGACTCAATAATCTGTCGGCTTCAACGGCAAATTCCATCGGAAGTTGATTAAAGACATCCTTACAGAAACCACTAATCATCATCGAAATCGCATCCTCTTGGGAAATCCCCCGTTGAGCGAAGAAGAATAACTGATCTTCACCAATCTTAGAAGTAGATGCTTCGTGTTCGACTTTGGCGGTTTGATTCTGGACTTGGATGTATGGGAAAGTATTCGCTTGCGCTCTGTCGCCAATTAGCATCGAGTCGCATTGAGAATAATTTCTCGCTCCTTTAGCTGTCGGATTCATTTTGACTAAACCGCGATAGCTATTCTTCGATTTACCTGCGGAAATACCTTTGGAAATAATCGTACTGCGGGTATTTTTGCCCACATGGATCATTTTAGTTCCGGTGTCGGCTTGTTGGAGATTATTAGTCAGCGCGACGGAGTAAAATTCGCCGACGGAGTTGTCGCCGACTAAGACGCAACTGGGGTATTTCCAAGTAATTGCCGAACCTGTTTCTACTTGCGTCCAAGAAATCTTGGAATTGACACCTTTACACAAGCCGCGTTTGGTAACGAAGTTGTAGATACCACCTTTACCAGTTTCGTCGCCAGCATACCAGTTTTGGACGGTGGAATATTTGATTTCGGCGTTATCTAATACCACCAATTCGACGACGGCGGCGTGGAGTTGATTGGTATCGAATGCGGGTGCGGTACAACCTTCTAGATAGGTAACTGATGCACCTTCATCGGCGATGATTAGTGTCCGTTCAAATTGGCCGCTATCGCCTGTATTAATGCGGAAATAAGTGGATAAATCCATTGGACATTTGGTACCTTTGGGAATGTAAACAAAGGAACCGTCACTAAATACGGCGGAGTTTAAGGCTGCAAAGAAATTATCGGCGATCGGGATGACACTTCCCAAGTATTTTTCGATCAGTTCGGGATATTCTTTGACTGCTTCGGAAATCGAGCAGAATACCACGCCTTCTTTGGCTAATTGTGCCTTAAAGGTGGTGCCGATCGAGACGCTATCAAATACCGCATCGACAGCGACGTTGGAGAGTCGCTTTTGCTCGTTGAGGGAAATCCCCAATTTCTCAAAGGTTTCGAGGAGAATGGGATCGACTTCATCCAAACTGTCCAATTTTTTGGCGGCTTGTTTGGGAGCGGAGTAATAGATGATATCCTGGTAATCGATCGCGGGATAGTCCACATGCGGCCAAGTGGGTTCGGTCATCTTGAGCCACTGACGATAGGCGCGCAGGCGGAAGTCGAGTAAAAATTGTGGCTCGTCTTTCTTGGACGAAATTAACCGCACGATGTCCTCATTCAAGCCGCGTGGGATCTGGTCTGACTGAATATCAGTGACAAAGCCGTATTTGTAGGGTTGATTGACTAAGTTTTGGACTACAGTACTCATCGATCGCCTGTGTTCTCTCTAGAATAAGGATGGTTAAGGTGTCTGGCTGGGACAGACAAAATATCGTATAATTAAACAATAAACTGATTGTTTAACCTATTAGTCTTATTGTATCGTAATTTAACAACATAGTTGTTGCTAAAGTAGCAAAACTAGAGAAATTTTTAATATTTGTACGTCTGCGCGCGACCATTATCTCCACACCCAGCACCGATATGATGACAGAGCAGCATTCCACCAAGCAGGATATCCTCGAATATCTCCTCAAACAGGGACAAGCCATCGCTCAAGATTTGGCTACCTCACTGGATATTAGTCCTCAAGCAATTCGCCGCCATCTCAAGGATTTGGAAACCGAAGGCTTAATCGTCTATCAGTCTGTCGCTTCAGGCACGGGTAGACCCCAGCATATCTATCACCTGAGTCCCAAAGGACGCGATCGCTTCCCAAACCAGTACGATCGATTTGCGATCTCGTTCCTAGACACTTTAGTCGATAATCTCGGCTACGAGCAAGCCAGCGAAATAATACATCAGCACTGGCAAAAGAAAAGTATCGACTATCGGCAGCAGCTCGGCGATGGCATCCTCATCGAGCGAGTAGCAAAGCTAGTGGAATTGCGCCGTCAAGAGGGTTATATGGCTGAGTATCACCCCTTTAACGGTCAAGATGATAAATTTATCCTGACTGAATATAACTGCGCTATCTCCCAGGTAGCGACATCTTTTCCGGCAGTATGCGGACATGAATTAGAAATGTTCGCAGCCGCTCTAGAAGATTGTCAAGTTGAACGCACGCACTGGCTGGTCGATGGCGAACATCAGTGCGGTTATTTAATTTCGATGACTAATACAATCGGTTGACATTTACAGACATGAATAACGAACAATATCTCACCCACGCTGAAGCTGTAGAAGTAGACAAAGCTTTACTCTCTACTCACGAGAAATTTTTGACGCGGATTACGATTTCTTCGATGAGAATGCTCAAACAGATTGCTGATGCGGAGCAGGTAGAAAAAATTGAAGATCTGACCCCTCAACAAATCATCAAATGGTTCGAGCGGGATGCTGAGTTGAAGCGATCGCAAGGGGATACCGCAGGTTCTCTCCAGTGGTAATGTATTGTTAGATTGTTCGATCTTCAGCAGAGATCGCAAAAAATCGCATCCTTTAGCATTCTAAATAGCACTAAACTACCACCAGCAAATCCAGCGAGCTGAATTCAAGTAAACAGGTATGAGAAATAACCAAGTGCGATTGGGATAGAGTTCGTGCGACTAGAAGTAAGTACCGCATCGGTGATATTCCAATCTAGATATTCCCAGAATGAGATAACATCTCTTGCAAAAATACCATCTTGCTCGGTATCTATCGATTAGACATATTTGGTGGCGATCTCGACGATGGCAAATAGCTTAAAGGCTGCTGGATTTTTAGGCAGCGTCTTCATTTTTCGCCCGACTCGTTTAATATGCCCCCAAAATGCCCCTAATCGATCTATGCCTTCTGATTAGATTAAGCCGTAACTATCGCTCTAACCTTTTGTGCCCACTTCAAGCATTAATTTCGATCGCTTGACACCATCGGGAATTTGGACTGGGTAGTCACCTGTGAAACAAGCCGAGCAGAAGCTATCGGGATCGCGACCTGTGGATGAGAGCATTCCTTCCCACGAGAGATATGCTAAAGTATCGACACCGATTTGCTCGGCGATCTCGGCGACAGACTTGGTTGCGGCAATTAGTTGATCTTGAGTATCGGTATCGATGCCATAGAAGCACGGATGAGTCACAGGCGGGGAAGAAATTCGCATGTGAATTTCAGTAGCTCCAGCATCGCGTAGAGCTTTGACTAATTTCCGACTGGTAGTACCACGGACGATCGAGTCATCGATCACAATTACCCGTTTTCCCTTGAGTACATCTTTGAGGGGGTTTAATTTCATCCGAATTCCGGCTTCCCGCATCTCTTGAGTGGGTTGGATAAATGTCCGCCCCACGTAGCGATTTTTGATCAAGCCTTCCGCATAGGGAATGCCCGATGCCTCTGAAAATCCGATCGCCGCAGGTATCCCCGAATCAGGTACGCCAATGACGAGATCGGCATCATGAAATGATTCTTTGGCTAATTGCTTGCCCAGTCGCATCCGGTAACTGTAAAGGCTTTCATCATTTACCCAGCTATCGGGACGAGCAAAATAAATCATCTCGAAAATGCACAGTTTCGGCTGGATTTTTGGTGCCCAATCGATCTCTGTGACACCGCGATCGGTAATCCACAGCAGTTCGCCCGGTTTGACATCCCGTTCGTAGTCTGCACCAATAATATCTAGCGCACAAGTCTCTGAAGCTACTACATAATGATCGATACGATCGGGCATAATCCCCAACACCAGCGGACGAATCCCGTGCGGATCGCGGATTGCCATGATGCCATCAGGAGTGGCGATCGTCAGACTAAAGGCACCTACACATTGCCGACAAGCAGCAATTGTCGCCTCTACCCAGCCTTTACCAGCATTGACTTCTTCCCGAATCAACAGGGCGATCGCTTCTGAGTCGATCGTGGTACTGGGTTCGCAGCCTCTGGCGGCTAGAGTTTCCAGCATCTGAGCAGTGTTGACAAGATTACCGTTATGTGCTAAGGCAAGCTTTCCTAATCTGGTCTCGACAATTACTGGCTGGGCGTTGCAACGGCGGCTCGATCCAGTGGTCGAATAACGGGTATGACCGATCGCTAATTGCCCAGGCAATTTTTGTAAAATTTCTGGACTAAAGACATGAGATACCAGCCCCATATCTCGATGTTCGTGGAGCTGCTGCCCCTCAAAGGTAGCGATTCCTGCCGACTCCTGTCCGCGATGCTGGAGCGCGTACAAACCAAAGTAGGTCAGTTTCGCAACTTCTTGTCCAGGAGCATAGATCCCAAACACTCCACAGGCTTCTTCAGGTTTGTCACTAGCATTATCGGGATCTAGATCGGCACAGAGATCGAGGCGCAAGTCGCAATCAGGAATCATGAATGGCTACAGTAGGGAGTGGTGGCTAAATGGTGAAAATTGTTGAGGCTGAACGAATGAGATGTAAAGTGGGCGATCGTCTCAGGACTTCCTAGCCCTAGCATAACCGATGATTGTGTCTAAATATACACAGTTAATAATATCGATAAATATTATTGCCATTACTCGATCGGAGAATTAAATCTGTCAGCTATGTACCGTCGATCGAACAGTAATCGCTACGTCCAAATCATTAGCACCTATAAGTAATGCTGATATTTAATATCTTGATTCAAATAAATTAAACATCAGTGATTTAGAATTATTAAGAATTTATTAATATTATATTAACGATAGCACGAAACCAGCCGAAGTTTGGATGAACCGGATTTGGTATTACAGCTCCATCCAGCATCATCCCCAGAAATCAGAGCCAATTGGTTGTATTTACTTGCTGCTCGCCGCTGTTTGTGGCATTATGAGCGTGCAGTTGGGTGGGATTGTCGCGATCTCCATGCCCAATCTCAGCACAAAATGCTACCAAATAGCTCAATCCCGATTGTGACATTAGCGCGTTGGCATCGCCTTCGCGGATCGGGAGCGATATCGCCATTGTCAACGACTGCAATCGACAATCCATAACCGATAACTGTAATGTCAAATCTCCATTGGTTAGACCTGAGTGAATATATTGCGATCGCCTTGGCAGTGGTAGGATCGATCGCCGCCATCGGATCGGGCAATTGGATCTATGCCCTAGTGCCGATTCTCATCAGTCTGATCCTCAGTGCTGGCAATCGGTGGCGATTGAATCAAAACCTCCGCCTCTACGATCGAGCATTAGAGCGCAAGCTCGATGCCGAACTCCAACAACAAGGCGAAGTCCTCCAGCAAGAAATCGCTCAAGCACGGAGTTTCGCAACAGCTTTAGTCAAACAAACTATGGCTGCCCAAAAAAATTCTGCACCTGTCGCGCTAGCTGCTGGGACGCAAGAGGCGGCATTAGAGCAGAAATTTAATTTGCAAAAGCAATTGATGCAATCGATACAGGATCGCGTCACTGGAGTCGAGGGCAGTCTCAGAGATGTTGTCGATCTGCTAGAGGGCACCGCCCTAGACGAGCGAGTAGAGTATCTAGAACGCCATTTAACCCAATCTCCGCAGGGGATCGATCCAGTCGAATTAGAGCGACCAAAATCTCGTCGGATCGCTCCTCCTGGCGATCGTCAGCTAGAAGTAGATATTACTCCGCTATTCGAGATGATTTCGGAAGATTTGATGTCTAGTGACTTGATGCCTGAGAGTCTCACTTCTGGAGATTTGAGCGGCGATTTGTGGTCTAAACCAACTTGGAATTTGCAACAGACAATTAATGCCCACAGTGATTGGGTCAGATGTCTGAGCTTTACGCCAGATGGTGCCAAACTAGTTAGTGGAAGTTTTGACAAAACAATTAAATTGTGGCAATTAGCTACAGGTACGGCAATTCACACGCTCACCGACCATCTCAAGGGTGTATTTGCCTTAGCCGTCAGCCCTAATGGTAAGCTCCTGGCCAGTGGGAGTTGGGATGAGTTAATTAAGTTGTGGGATTTGGAGACTGGTACTCTCCTGGGCAACTTGACCCAGCATCAGGCCTCAGTCAGATCTTTAGCGATCGATCCCGACAGTAAAATCTTAATTAGTGGTAGTTTTGACCAAACGATCGTCTTATGGAGTCTACCAGATGGTAGCGTAACTAAAATCATCAGCGATCGCGAACCAGTTGCCGCGATTGCCTTGAGTGCCGATGGGAAATTCTTGGCTAGTACTGGTGATGACGGGACTGTGAAAATCTGGTCGATGACTTCGGGCGAACAGATCGCTCACTCCAAAGGGAATAAACATTGTATTGGCTCCTTGGTTATCAGTCCAGACTCACGGACGATCGCCGCAGGTACCGTTAACGGCTATGTGGTCTTGTGGCAACTCCAAAACCTGGAAAACAGTCAACTACCAAAGATCGAGCTGTCTGGGACGATTAAAGCCCACGCTGGACAAATCAATGCTTGTGTCTTTAGCCCTGATGGTGGGTATTTGATTACGGGTAGTGTCGATGGCAAAGCCAAAGTTTGGTATCGAGGAGAGGATCTCAGCTTCAGTGATAAAGCTCGCAGCATCCTCAAAGGCGATCCAGGTCGTTCGGTGATGTCAGTGGCGATCTCCCCCAATAGTCAGGCGATCGCCATTGGCGGTGCTGATGGTACAATCCAACTTTGGCAGCGAATCTAACGAGGGTAGCCTCTTAGTCAGTCGGATGGGTCGCAACCAATACTATTTTGCCAGTCTTCACAATGTTCTTACTCAGCCAAATCTATGGACGATGTTGCCGATCCATCAATCTTAGGGAATAATACTGAAGACACTACCATTGCACCTTTAGACCAAATTAATTTTAAAAATTTTAGATTATGCGAATTTTAGTTACAGGTGGTGCAGGGTTTATTGGTTCTCATCTAATCGAGCGGTTGATGGGAGAGCAACATGAAGTGATTTGCTTGGATAATTTTTATACTGGAACTAAGAGTAATATCAGTAAATGGTACGGTCATCCAAATTTTGAATTTATTCGTCATGATATTACCGAACCAATCCGGCTAGAATTAGACCAAATCTATCATTTAGCCTGCCCAGCATCTCCAGTTCACTATCAGTCCAATCCGATCAAAACAATTAAGGTAAGTTTTCTCGGTACATCGAATATGCTTGGACTTGCCAAACGCACCAAGGCAAGGTTTTTATTAGCTTCCACTTCTGAAGTATATGGAGATCCAGATGTTCATCCTCAACCTGAGGAATATCATGGTAATGTTAACCCGATCGGGATTAGATCTTGTTATGACGAAGGCAAGCGGATTGCTGAAACGTTAAGTTTTGACTATCACCGAGCGCACAATATCGAAATTCGGGTAGCCAGAATCTTTAATACTTACGGCCCCCGCATGTTGGAAAATGATGGTCGGGTAGTTAGCAATTTTATCGCCCAATCTCTGCAAGGAAAGCCATTAACGGTCTATGGAGATGGCAGCCAAACTCGCAGTTTTTGTTATGTCAGCGATCTAGTCGATGGACTAATGAAACTGATGAATGGCGATCGGATCGGCCCGATCAATCTGGGTAATCCTGAAGAATATACCATTCTCCAACTTGCCGAGAAAATCCGCGACAAAATTAACCCTGGTCAAGAAATTATCTTTAAGCCGCTACCTCAAGACGACCCTAAACAGCGGAAGCCAGATATTACTAAAGCTAAAAATTGGTTGAATTGGCAGCCAACTATCTCTCTAGAAGCTGGATTAGCGGAGACAATTGCTGAATTCACACAGCGACTGAAGGTTTAAACAAAATTGACGATCGATGGTCTCAAGCGCAGAGGATTACAGGTACAATCGGGCTTTAATCATAGCTCGGCTCGACCCTCCTAGCGACAAAGCTACGCTAACAAATTTAAATACTGAGTCACACTAAAATTGGGGGTATATTCAAAATGCGTGTTTGCACTATCGGAACTGGTTACGTCGGCTTAGTTACAGGAGCTTGTCTGGCACATATCGGTCATGATGTCATCTGTGTAGATAATAATCCAGCGAAAGTGGAGCTGATGAAATCTGGGCATTCTCCCATCTATGAGCCAGGACTATCAGATATCATGCAATCGGCAATGTCTACCGGACGATTGCAATTTACTACCGATTTAGCATTGGGAGTCGAGCATGGCGAGATTTTGTTTATTGCGGTAGGTACGCCACCGCTACCTAATGGTTCTAGTGATACTCAGTATGTAGAAGCCGTAGCTAAAGGGATCGGGCAACATCTCAATGGTGATTATAAAGTAATCGTCAATAAGTCTACAGTCCCCATTGGTTCGGGTGACTGGGTAAAAATGCTCGTCCTCGATGGCGTCGCCGAACGGAGCAAGCAACCAACATTAGTTGGCGGTGGCACTCAACCAGATCGATTCATCCCCAAGTTTGATGTCGTCAGTAATCCAGAATTTCTCCGTGAGGGTTCGGCAATACATGATACGCTCAATCCCGATCGGATTGTTTTGGGTAGTAATAGTCAACAGGCGATCGATCTGATGCTAAGATTGTATGCGCCGATTATCGATCGTCTACATACTGAAGATGCGACTCGATCGCCCGTGTCAGTATTGGCAACAGATTTGGGTTCGGCAGAAATGATTAAGTATGCCGCTAATGCTTTCTTAGCCACAAAAATTAGTTTCATTAATGAGATTGCTAATATTTGTGAGCGGGTAGGTGCTGATGTCACACAAGTATCTAAAGGCATCGGCTTAGACTCTCGCATTGGTAATAAGTTTTTGAATGCTGGCATCGGTTGGGGTGGATCTTGTTTTCCCAAAGATTTAGCCGCACTCATCCACACTGGCGCAGATTATGGATACGATGCTCAATTGCTCAAAGCAACTGTAAGTGTCAACCAACAGCAACGGACTTTAGTAATTCAAAAGCTGCAAAGCTCTCTCAAAATTCTTAAAGGCAAAACTATCGGTCTACTTGGTTTAACTTTTAAACCCGATACTGATGATTTGCGGGATGCACCATCACTTGATATAATACAAATATTGATCGAGCTTGGCGCAAAAGTTAAAGCATACGATCCGATTGTTTCACCCCAATCTGCTACATTGCCATATTTAGCTAATGTCAACTTAGTTGATAGTCCACAATTATTAGCAACTGATAGTGATGCGATCGTATTGATGACAGAATGGTCGGAGTTTCAAGACATAAACTATCAGCAGCTAGCTGGACTAATGCGTTCGGCGATCGTGGTTGATTGCCGCAATTTCTTATCACCAGTAACACTAGCTCAAGCTGGTTTTCAACACATTGGCATTGGGTGCTAATTAATTAGAGATTACTCAGTACATGTATTTCTATGTACTGAGTATTTGGATAACTATACATTAGATATATCTGACCACCTACATTTTAGCAATCGATATATTTAAGGCAATATGTATCCAAGTTAGTCATTTTTTATGCCTCTTATATCCTACGATCGTTCTATCCCGATTACTTCAGCCATTTAGCGGTTTATTGCCCACCTGTTCTATCTAGTCTTTTTAACATGAAAGAAAGCTTTCCTGAGTTTAATCCTCCCAGACTAATGCAGTCCCCAGAGTCAGTAAAACCTCGCTCCAATGGCTTCTCTGAAGCACGGCAAGAGGAAGGAATCGGGATCGGTACGATTCTGAGCGGTTTGCGTAAATACTGGTACGCTTCGGTGCTGACTACCACTGTGATGATGGGGGCAATCGGTTATGCCACCGCAACCCAAGTCCGCATTTACAGATCTGCGGTGCAAATTGCGATCGACTTAAAAGGTGGAAACAGTTTTGCTGAAAAGTTAGCTCAAACCACTGGCGACAACGGGGGACAATCCGAAGATCGGGCGATTGCGATCGAGACTATCACTCAATCATTAAGAAGTAAAAGCCTGATCGAACAAGCAATTGCCCAGATTCCCGATCCGAAATTGCGTCCATCAGTCGCCCAAGTGTTGGGCGGATTGGCGATCCAATCAAAGCCAGATAGTAACGTTTTGACAGTCAGCTATACAGCTCTAAAGCAAGACGAAATTGTAGCGGTGCTGAATGGATTGAGTAAGGTTTACATTGATTACAGCATCAAAACCAAGAAAGCGCGAACCAATAACTCGATCGAATTTATCGAGTCGCAATTACCCGCTTCCCGCAAGCGGCTAGCGACTTCGGCATCACAAATTGAGGAATTTCGGATTAAATATCGGTTTGTAGATCCGGCTACTTCTGCTAGTGCGCTGGATGGCTACCGTCAAAGCATTGTTGCCAAAATCAACGACTCTCGTTCTACTTATTACCAAACACAGCAACAGTATCAAGAATTAAAAAAACAACTTAACTCAGTTGGATTATCATCGGATGGTAATTTAAGTACTACAATGTTGACTCAAGATAGTGCTTTCCAAGAACTATTTAAACAACTTAACGAGTTAGAGTTAAAATATAACCAAGAAAGTGTCCGGTTTAGCCCAGAAAACCCCCTGATCGTCGGCTTAAAGGAAAAACGTGATGGAGTACTAGTACTGTTAAGGGAACGCTCTCAACAAGTACTAAAACGGCAGGTAGACGATCGAGAATTAACAAAAAATGCAATTCCTAACGTTGGCAACAATTTGGCTCAAAATTTAGCCAACAAACAATCCGAACTAGAAACTAGCTTAGTTGCTCAAACAGCTCAAGCGCAAAGTTTGGAAGCAGTGTATCAACAAGTTCAAACCCAAATCGCCCAATTGCCAGGACTCCAAAAGCAATATACCGAGTTTCAACGGGAGTACCAAATCGCTTCGCAAGAACTAACAGCATTCTTGCAAAAAGTTCAAGAGTTAAAGATTGTTAATGCCGAGCAAGTTGTACCGTGGAGATTATTAGATCCACCAGAATACCCTGGTTCGCCACTTTCACCTGATGTCCCGCGTCAAATGGGATTGGGTGCGATCGGTAGTTTGTTGGCGGGTATATTGGTATCAGTTGGCTTGAATAAACTCGACGATCGAGTTGACAATCCTGATAGTGTCAAAGTGATGACTGGAATGCCAGTGCTATCGCTAATTCCCAAGGTAGACGATCTAGATCGATCTTCAGCGGTGCGGGGCGGCACCTTTCTGCAAACTGCTAAAGGTAAAAACAAAGATTATTCTTATTGGAGCTTTATTGAATCGATCCGAACTCTCGCATTAGGGATCGGGTTGACATCCGATCGCGAAGATAAGCAATCAGGTGGTAAAATCATCGCCATGACTTCTTCTTTACCGAAAGAAGGGAAATCAACGATCGCCTTCCACACCAGTAATACATTAGCAGAACTGGGTTATCGGGTCTTGCTGATCGATGCCGATATGCACAAATCTACCATCGCTCATTTGTGTGCCAATTCACCATTGTTCAAACGTGAAGATTGTGATAATTCGGATGGATTGAGCGATGCGATCGTGGGAACTTGTAACTGGAAAGATTTGATTAAAGTCAGCCCAGAATCAAAATTACATGTGATGTTTTCTGGCAAACAAACAGTTAGCTCGATCGTCCTCTTTAATTCACCCCGATTGTTACGGTTGATGGAGGAATGGCGGGCAGAGTATGATTATATTTTGTTCGATACACCACCGATCGTCGGAGTTAGTGACACTCGATTGCTGTCGAGTTTGGTTGATGGACTAGTATATATTGTGAGCTTAAATGTCGCTCAGAAACAAATCATCGATCGGGGTATCGACATTATCTCCTCACTCAGAACTCCAGTGTTGGGATTGGCAATTAACCGAGTTGAAAATCATCATTCTGGATACAATAAGTACTATCAGTACTATCATGCCTCCAGCGATCTCTATGAAAAAACTAATAAGTCCAAGCTCCTCAACCCCGAACAGCAAGGAGTTGAAGTTTAATCGATCTCGCTAGCTATAGCGATCCCAACCGAGCGATTGAAGTTGGGGTAGGGGATGTTTGGCATCAGCCGTAACGCACCGTTGAGAGCTGTACTTTCCCCAACATATTAACAGCAAAATCTCACAAATTATCGCTCGGAAATTTGTCAATCCAAATGCACAACTGTTTTATTTAACACCAAAATATGCTTTAGATTCGATCGGGTGTGGATTCATCGTTCTACTACCTGGTTGCCAGTCTGCCGGACAAACTTCGTTAGGATTGGCTTGGACGTGTTGAATAGCCTGAAGTACACGCAAGGTTTCATCGACACTCCGACCAAATGAGAGATTATTGATCGTGGCGTATTGCAACACTCCCGATCGATCGATGATAAATAAACCCCGCAATGCTGCACCTAAATCTGGATCTAAGACGTTATACGCGCTACTAATCTCTTTTTTGAGATCGGAAATCAGCGGATAATTAATATCGCCCAAACCACCCATTTTTCGTTCGGTTTCAATCCAGGCTAAATGCGAAAACTCACTATCGACAGAAATGCCGAGAATCTCCGTATTGAGAGCCTGAAACTCAGCATATCGATCGCTAAATGCAATAATCTCTGTCGGGCAAACAAAAGTAAAGTCTAGTGGATAGAAAAATAGAACGACGTATTTACGGTAACTAGATAATTTAATTTTCTGGAATTGTCGATCGACAACGGCAGTTGCCGTAAAATCTGGTGCGATTTGACCTACTCTCAAACAGCCTTCGGTATAGTTATTCATATATTTATTTTCGATCCAATTAAGATGCTAGAGATGAAAATTGTGAATAATTTACAATTTGTGATAAATAGCTAAATTTTCTGATAAGCCGCCATCGGGTTTGATAAGTTCTCTGTATTTGGAGACTGGCTTTACACCAAAAATGCTAGTCTTGGGAACGGTAACATCAAAATCCAGACTTATCAGTTATTATGAGTCTTCTAACGCCGCTAGCATTGTTAGTTACAGATATCGACAATACCTTAGTTGGTGATGACAGTTCGCTTGAGAACCTAAATCAGATCCTCGATCGCTGTCGTCGAACTTGGGGCACTAAAATAGTTTATGCTACAGGTCGATCGAGAGCATCCTATCAAGAATTAGCCACCACCAAGCAACTCCTCACTCCTGATGCCTTAATTGCGGCGGTAGGTGCCGAGATTTATCTCGGCGCGTCTGCTACTCCAGATCCAGAGTGGATAAATAAACTAAGTGTCAATTGGCACCGCGAAAAAATAGTAGCCATCGCTAGCCAATTCGCCGATTTAGAATCCCAACCTCAATCCGAACAACGTCCTTTTAAAGTTAGCTATTATCTGTCGGCTAGTGTCGTTAGTGCAGTAGTGCCGAGACTACAGGCGTTAATATCCGATCGAGGGCTGGATGTAGAAATTATTTATAGTGGGAATAAGGACTTAGACATTCTCCCACGCGGTGGGGATAAAGGTACAGCAGTGCAATTTTTGCGCGGAGGGTGGCAGATCGAGCCGAGCCAGACAGTGGTGTGTGGAGATTCTGGGAATGATATCTCGCTGTTCAAATATGGGATGGAACGTGGCATCATTGTCGGAAATGCCCAATCTGAGTTACGGTTGTGGGATGAACTGCATCCGGCTGACTACCACTACCTCGCTGTTGCTCATTGCGCTGAAGGGATTTTGGAGGGACTAAAATATTTTCGATTTGTCGAATAGTTTAGTCAGTATGTGTTGGTAACTCCTCCTTTAGACAGAGCTGGAGTGGGATTCCCTTCATGTAGAGTTTTATCAAGATACATATTGCTCTTTAACTTTAAATCCAATCGGAGGAAGTGGGCACAGTGCAATCGATTGAGATTAGGATCGCAGCGTCGATTCTTCAAGGAGAGGCTACGCCAATGAGTCAAATATCGAGAACGACCCCCTTGACAAATTGACAAATATACCCCAACTTGCACAGTAGTAGCTGCTGTAGAGCAGTCACCCCACCCAGATTTTTTTATTAATTCCTGACGACCTCAAAACGCCCCTATGTCAACTCTCGTCATCGTCGAATCTCCCACCAAAGCGCGGACTATCAGTAAGTTTTTGCCATCTAGTTATGTGGTAAAAGCTTCAATGGGACACGTTCGCGATTTGCCCCCATCAGCCGAAGAAATCCCGCCAGAATACAAGTCGCAAAAGTGGGCAAACTTGGGAATCAATGTCGAGTCTGGGTTTGCGCCGCTGTACATCATCCCCAAAGACAAGCGCAAGATCGTTCAGGAATTGAAAACCGCGCTCAAAGGTGCCACCGAGCTGATTCTAGCAACGGACGAAGATCGCGAGGGTGAAAGTATCAGTTGGCATCTATTACAGCTACTCAACCCCAAAGTACCGACAAAGCGGATGGTATTTCACGAGATTACCAAAGAAGCGATCCAAAAGGCTCTAAAAAATTGCCGAGAAATTGACGAACAGATCGTTCACGCCCAAGAAACTCGCCGCATTCTCGATCGATTGGTGGGCTATACGCTCTCGCCGCTATTGTGGCGGAAAATTGCTGGCGGGTTATCGGCTGGAAGAGTCCAGTCGGTAGCTGTGAGATTATTGGTAATGAAGGAACGCCAACGACGAGCGTTTAAGTCAGCGCAATACTGGGATTTGAAAGCGTTACTGGCACATAACAAAGCCGAATTTGACTCGAAGCTGGTAACGGTAGATGGGGTGAAGGTTGCCACAGGCGCAGATTTCGATCCAAATACTGGAAATCTTTTAGCTGGGAAAAAAGTTAAAGTCCTTAACGGGATAGAGGCTAGAGCCTTAACCGAAAACCTCAAGGGTAAAACCTGGACGGTGAAAGGATTGGAAGAGAAACCAGTCACTCGGAAACCATCACCACCGTTTACTACTTCTACCCTCCAGCAGGAATCCAACCGCAAACTGCGACTATCCGCACGGGAAACCATGCGGGTAGCCCAAAGCCTGTACGAGCAGGGGTACATCACCTATATGCGGACAGATTCCGTGCATCTATCCGCACAAGCGATCGATGCTGCGCGTTCTTGCGTATTAGAAAAATATGGGCAAGAATATCTCAGCCCCCAGCCGCGCCAATATACCACTAAAGCTAAAGGTGCTCAAGAAGCTCACGAAGCGATTCGCCCTGCTGGGAGCAGCTTTCGGACACCGAGAGAAACCGGACTAGCTGCTAAAGAATTACAACTCTACGATTTGGTATGGAAACGGACGGTAGCTAGCCAGATGGCAGATGCACGTCAAACCCAGCTCAGTGTCGATTTACAGGTAGAGAATGCCGGATTTCGATCTTCCGGTAAGCGGATTGATTTCGCTGGCTACCTCAGAGCGTATGTCGAAGGCTCCGACGATCCTCATGCCGCGATCGAAGACCAAGAAATCATTCTCCCTCAATTAGTCAAAGGAGATCGACCCGACTGCAAAAAACTCGACGCGATCGACCACGAAACCCAACCCCCCGCTCGGTATACTGAAGCGTCGCTCGTCAAGATGCTCGAAAGTGAAGGGATCGGTCGCCCTAGTACCTATGCCAGCATCATCGGGACAATTATCGATCGGGGCTACGCTCAACTCCAAAGCAATGCCCTAGTGCCCAGTTTCACCGCCTTTGCCGTCACAGCCCTACTCGAAAAAAACTTCCCCGATCTCGTCGATCCTAGCTTCACCGCCCGGATGGAACAAACACTCGATGATATTTCCACTGGGACAACGCAATGGCTACCCTACCTAGAAAAATTCTACCTGGGTGAAAAAGGGTTAGAAAATCTAGTCAACCAAGGCTTCACCGATATCGATGCCACTCTAGCACGGACGATCGATCTAGATAATCTCGATGTCAAAGTCCGGATCGGTAAATTTGGCGCATTCATCGAAACCGAATCTGGGAATGCTTCTATTCCCAAAGATCTCACCCCCGCCGATTTAGCCCCAGAAACGATCGAGATGTTGCTCAGACAAAAGAGCAGTACCCCCGATACCCTCGGCAATCATCCCGAAACTGGCGAACCGATCTACCCCAAACTCGGCCCCTTTGGCCCCTATGTCCAACTCGGTGATAAAGAGGAAGATAGCAAGAAAAAACCCAAACAATCTTCCTTGCCCAAAGGCATGAAACTAGAAGATGTCACCCTCGAAATCGCGATCGAACTACTCAAACTCCCGCGCAGTCTAGGAGTTCACCCCGAAACAGGTGGCAAACTCCAAACCAACCTCGGTAGATTTGGGCCGTATATCCTTCACGATCGTGGTAAAGAAGGTAAAGAATATCGTTCCCTCAAAGCGACTGATGACGTCCTCACCGTTACAATCGAACGCGCTCTAGCGATTTTAGCCGAACCAAAATCCACCCGTGGCGGCAAAAAAGAACCCCTCCGCACGATCGGCAATCATCCCGACGATAATGAGCCTGTAGCGATTTTTAGCGGCCCATATGGTAAATATATCAAACACGGCAAAATCAATGCCGGAATCCCTGAAGGTGAGACAGTGGAAGGGATCAGTTTGGAGACTGCACTGAGTTTGCTAGTGGCTAAAGGTGGCACAGTTAAAAAAACCACAACCAAAGCTAAAACTACCGAAACCAAAGCTAAGACTACCGCAACCAAAGCTAAAACTACCGCAACTAAAGCCAAAACTACTACAGCCAAAAAAACCACCACAGCCAAGAAAGCTAGCTAGGAGCAGATTGAATCGATCGCAAGTATGCCAGTCGCCGGATCGCTTAGGATACTCTAGATCTAGTCCGCGTAGGCGGACTTTGCATCACCAGCGACGATTTCAATCGTTGTATCCTAACTGTCAACTGTCAACTGTCAACTGTCAACTGTTACAGTTCGATCGTGCGCCGAACTACCATATTCTGCTAGAATTTTGATGGTTTCTATCAGTGGCATCAATGGCTTCAACTCGCGCACGCATCGCACTTGACGCAATGGGTGGGGATGATGCACCCGCCGCCATGGTCGCGGGTGCGATCGCCGCCCAAACAGAATTAGAAGACGTAGACGTATTGCTAGTAGGCGATCCGGCGCAAATTCAGGCTTGTCTCGATCGACACCCAAATGCACCTAAGCTAGAAATTATTCCAGCCGAAGGGACGATCGAAATGCACGAAGAACCTTTGGGTGCTCTGCGGCGCAAACCTAAGGCTTCGATCAATGTAGCGATGCAGCTTGTCAAAGATGGTAAAGCAGATGCTGTAGTTTCGGCTGGGCATTCTGGCGCAGCAATGGCAGCCGCATTATTAAGATTAGGACGATCTCGGGGGATCGATAGACCTGCAATTGCCGCAGTATTTCCGACAAATCGCGCGGACAAATCCGTAGTGATTTTAGATGTGGGTGCGAATGTCGATTGTCGCCCCAAATACCTCGAACAATTTGCCGTGATGGGTTCGATCTATAGCCAATATGTGTTAGATGTTGAATCACCTAAAGTGGGCTTGCTCAATATCGGTGAAGAAGAATCCAAAGGTAATGAAGTTGCAATCAAAGCACATGAAAGCCTGCAACAGAATAAAAATATCAATTTTGTGGGTAATGCGGAAGGGCGCGATGTGCTCTCCGGTGATTTTGATGTGATTGTCTGCGATGGTTTCGTCGGGAATATCCTGCTCAAGTTTGCTGAAGCAGTAGGCAACATCGTCGTGCAGATGCTCAAAGAAGAGTTACCACGGGGACTACACGGCAAACTGGGTACAGCCTTACTCAAACCAAATCTCCAGCGTCTGAAAAAGCGCATTGATGCCGCAGAACATGGGGGTGGTTTATTATTAGGAGTAGAAGGAGTATGTATTATCAGTCATGGTAGTTCTGACGCTTTTTCGATCGCTAATGCCATTCGTCTAGCCAAAAGTGCCGTCGATAAAAATGTAATCGATCGCATCCAATCCTCGACTCGCGATAAAGCACCACCAAAAGAATCGATTATTGCTGGTGACTAGTCCGATTTTCCTCTATTAATCAATCCCCTAATCCACATGCCATCAAACCACACATCAATGGGTGTTACTTTTATTGGATGCGGTGCTGCTGTTCCAGAGACGATAGTATCCAATGATGAGCTAGCGCAGGTAGTAGATACCTCCGATGAGTGGATTTCCAGCCGGACAGGGATTCGACAACGGCATGTGAGCCACGATCGCGAGTCATTGGCTGGTTTGGCTACTCAGGCGGCTAATCAGGCTCTAGCAATGGCTGGAGTAGCTGTCTGTGATGTCGATTTGATCCTACTAGCAACCTCATCCTCAGAAGACTTATTTGGTACTGCTTGTCAGATCCAGGCGCAATTAGGCGCAACCAAAGCGGTAGCCTTTGACTTGACGGCGGCTTGTTCGGGGTTTCTATTTGGGGTAGTGACGGCGGCGCAATTCTTGAGATCGGGTGTCTATCGAAATATTCTAGTCATCGGTGCCGATTTATTATCGCGGTGGGTAGATTGGTCGGATCGCAATACCTGTGTATTATTTGGTGATGGTGCGGGTGCGGTGCTGATGCAGGGTAATGAAGATATCGATCGATTACTAGGGTTTGAAATCAAAAGCGATGGTACTCAAAATGCTTGTCTAAATCTTCCTTTTAAACCCGAATTACGCGAATTATTGCCTGGTGTTGTACTCACTCAAGGCAAGTATCAATACATCGCGATGAGTGGTAAAGAAGTCTATCGGTTCGCCATCAATCGCGTTCCCGATGCGATCGATAAAGTCATCCATCAAGCTAATCTCACTAATACCGATATTGACTGGCTGATTTTGCACCAAGCCAATCAACGCATCATGGATGCCGTCGCCGAACGCCTGCACATTCCGGCTGAGAAAGTAATTAGCAACGTTGCTAAATATGGCAACACTTCTGCTGCTTCAATTCCGATCGCCTTAAATGAAGCTGTCAGAGCTGGAAAAATTCAATCCGGTCACACGATCGCTACTTCTGGCTTCGGTGCGGGTTTAAGCTGGGGTGCTGCCGTCTTAAAATGGGGCAAGTAAATTAATTGATAATTGATAATTGATAATTGATAATTGATAATTGATAATTGATAATTGATAATTGATAATTGATAATTGATAATTGATAATTGATAATTGATAATTGATAATTGATAATTGATAATTGAT